>NZ_JBHJVM010000011.1:0-17163 GCF_042264825.1 Isoptericola sp. NPDC056134 | reverse complement strand
CCCCCCTCCCCCCTCTCCCCCCCCCCTCTTTTTCTCCCCCCTCCCCCCCCCCCCCCGCACGCTTTCCCTCCCCAGCAGGGGGCTGGCACCGTCTCGCGACGTCAGAGTCGGCCCGGCGGCTCAGCGCGCCCCGGCGAGGCCGCCCAGCGGCATGGTGTCGAGGTCGAGGTCCGGGTTCTTCTCCTGCGTCTTCACGAGCGCCTTGGCCTCGGCGTCGGTGTCGACCGACGGCATCGAGCCCGGCAGCGGCTTGCCGGCGCTCTCCTTGACGAAGCCGACGGCGACCGCACCCACGAGCGCGAAGCCCATCAGGTAGTAGGCCGGGGCCATGCTCGAGCCGGTGGCCTGCGTCAGCGACTCCACGATCAGCGGGGTCGTGCCGCCGAAGATCGCGAGCGAGACGTTGTAGGCCAGGCCCATCGAGCGGTAGCGCACGGAGGTGGGGAACATCGCGGGCAGCGTGGCCGCCTGCACGCCGACCATGCACGCCACCGGGACCGCCATGAGCACGAGGCCCAGGATCGTGGACCACACGTGGCCCATCGCCAGGAGCAGGAAGGCCGGGGCCGCGAGCACCGCGAGCGAGCCCGCGCCGAACCACAGCAGCGGACGGCGGCCGACGCGGTCGCTGATCGGGCCGGCCACGAGGATCATCACGGCGAGCAGCACCAGCACGGGCACGGTCAGCAGGGTGCCCGCCGTCGCCTCGTAGCCGAGGGTGTCGGTGAGGTAGGTCGGCATGTAGCTCGTCAGGGCGTAGCCGGCGGTGTTGGCGACGGCCACGAGCACCATGGCGACCGCGAGCGGGCGCCACTGCGAGCGCAGCGTGACGTCGGCGGGCGCGGGCGTCTCGACGCCGTGCGTCTTGGCGGCCTCGGCCGCGACCTGCTGCGCCTGGAACGCCGGGGACTCCTCGATCTTCAGGCGGAACCACACGGCGAACGCGCCGATCGGGCCGGCGACCAGGAACGGGATCCGCCACCCGCCGTCGAGCATGGCCTGCTCGCCCAGCGTCACCTGCAGCACCGTCACGACGACCGCGCCGAGCGCGAAGCCGAGGTAGCTGCCGAAGTCGAGGAACGACGCGGCCCAGCCGCGACGGCGGTCGGGGGCGTGCTCGGCGACGAAGGTCGTGACGCCGGCGTACTCACCGCCGGTGGAGAAGCCCTGCACCACCTTGAGGAGCACGAGCAGCAGCGGCGCCGCGACGCCGAGGACGCCGTAGGTCGGCAGCAGCCCGATGAGGAACGTCGAGGCCGCCATCATCACGAGCGTGAAGGCCAGCACCTTCTGGCGGCCGACCTTGTCGCCGATGCGGCCGCAGACGATGCCGCCCAGCGGGCGCGCCACGTACGTGGCGGCGAACACGCCGAGGGAGAAGAGGATCTGCACGCCGGACGACGCCTGCGGCAGGAACACGGCACCCATCGTCACGGCCAGGTAGCCGTAGACGCCCACGTCGTACCACTCCATGAGGTTGCCGACGGCGGTGCCGCCGATCGTCTTCTTGAGCATGGAGTTGTCCACGACGGTGACGTCGGAGACGCGGAGCCTGCGACGCGCGGCCCGGGTGGCCGGAGCGTTCTCGGGAGTGGTGCCGGTCGGTTCCTGAGGGAGTACGGCGGTCATGTTTCCTTCCGTGGCCGGCGCGGCGCGCACGCGGTGTGAACGCAGCGGCCCGGCCCGTGACAGGGAGCCGGCGCCCGCCACGAGGGCGGACGCCGAGCCCGAACATGGGCGGCCACGTTACCGATCCTTGACCGAGAATCAAGTTCGGCAGGGCAACCAAGGGCCCGGAAGTGCCCTCGGCGCGACGCCCTCACCTGCGGCGACACCATTCCTTGACACGGTATTCGTGAAGCCCGCCACAGGGCTCGAGAAGCGCCCTCGCACGGCCGTCCGGGCGACGGCCGCCCACCCCCGCTCGCTGGACCCGGCGCTCACCGGGCGTTACGTTCTCGGAGCGGCCCGGACACGGGCGGCGACGACGCCCGCACACGATGTCTGCCGAGGCCTGCACAGGGAGGACTCCCCGCATGATCGACCACGAGGTCCGCGTCTACCGCTCCGACGAGCCGCTGCCCCGCGAGGGGCAGCTCGCGTGGAAGATCGCGGAGGTCGCGGCCGAGCAGCTCGAGCCCGCCCCGGAGGTCACCGACATGGTGATCAACCGCGTGATCGACAACGCCGCGGTGGCGACGGCGTCGCTGGGCCGCGGCCCGATCCTCGCGGCCCGCACGCAGGCGGAGGCGCACCCGGTCTCCCGCGGCGGCGCGGGCTCGACGGTCTTCGGCTCCCCCGGGCGGACCAGCCCCGAGTGGGCGGCCTGGGCGAACGGCGTCGCCGTGCGGGAGCTGGACTACCACGACACGTTCCTCGCGGCCGAGTACTCGCACCCGGGCGACAACATCCCGCCCCTGCTCGCCGTCGCGCAGCACTTGGGCCGCAGCGGTGCGGAGCTGCTGCGCGGGATCGTCACGGGGTACGAGATCCAGGTGGACCTCGTCAAGGGCATCAGCCTGCACGCGCACAAGATCGACCACGTCGCCCACCTCGGCCCGTCGGCCGCGGCGGGCATCGGCACGCTGCTCGGCCTGCCCGCGGAGACCATCTACCAGGCGGTCGGCCAGGCCCTGCACACGACGACGGCGACGCGGCAGTCGCGCAAGGGCGAGATCTCCACGTGGAAGGCCCACGCCCCCGCGTTCGCGGGCAAGATGGCCGTGGAGGCCGCGGACCGCGCGATGCGCGGGCAGACCTCCCCCAGCCCGATCTACGAGGGCGAGGACGGCGTGATCGCCTGGCTGCTCGACGGGCCCGACGCCCGCTACACGGTGCCGCTCCCGGCCGCCGGCGAGGCGCGGCGCGCCATCCTCGACACGTACACCAAGGAGCACTCGGCCGAGTACCAGGCGCAGGCGTGGATCGACCTCGCGCGCCGCCTCGGCACCGAGCGGCCCGAGCTGCGCGACCCGGCGAACGTCGTCGCCGTCGTGCTGCACACGAGCCACCACACGCACTACGTGATCGGCTCCGGCTCCGGCGACCCGCAGAAGTACGACCCCACGGCCAGCCGCGAGACGCTCGACCACTCGATCCCGTACATCTTCACGGTCGCGCTGCAGGACGGCGCCTGGGACCACGTCGGCAGCTACGCCCCCGAGCGCGCCGCCCGCCCGGACACCGTGGACCTGTGGCGCAAGGTCACCACGGCCGAGGACGCCGAGTGGACCCGCCGGTACCACTCGAGCGACCCGGACGAGAAGTCCTTCGGCGGACGCGTGGAGATCGAGCTCACGGACGGCTCGCGCGTCGTCGAGGAGATCGCCGTCGCGGACGCGCACCCGCTGGGCGCGCGCCCGTTCGCCCGCGAGCAGTACGTGGCGAAGTTCCGCACGCTGGCCGCCGGGGTGCTCGCCGACGAGGAGACCGAGCGGTTCCTCGACCTCGCGCAGCGGCTGCCGGAGCTGTCCGCCGACGAGCTGTCCGGTCTCACCGTCACGCCGCTCGCCGACCCGCTCGCGACCCACCCGGTCGCGCGCGGCATCTTCTGAGACCCGTTCTGAGACCCGGAGGGCGACCGTGCTCTACACGACCACCACCCCCGCCGCCAAGCGCGCCGCGTTCCGCGAGCGGCTGCGCTCCGGCGAGCTCCTGCAGCTGCCCGGCGCGTTCAACCCGCTCGCCGCGCGGCTGATCCAGGACAAGGGGTTCGACGGCGTGTACGTCTCGGGCGCGGTGGTCGCCGCCGACCTGGGGCTGCCCGACGTCGGGCTGACCACCCTCACCGAGGTCGCGACCCGCGCGGGGCAGATCGCGCGCATGACCGACCTGCCGACGCTCGTGGACGCCGACACCGGCTTCGGCGAGGCGATGAACATGGCCAGGACCGTGCAGACGCTGGAGGACGCGGGCGTCGCGGGGCTGCACGTCGAGGACCAGGTGAACCCCAAGCGCTGCGGGCACCTCGACGGCAAGCAGGTCGTGGACGAGCCGACGGCCCTGCAGCGGGTGCGCGCCGCCGTCGCCGCGCGGCGCGACGAGAACCTGCTCGTCATGGCCCGCACCGACGTGCGCGCCGTGGCGGGGCTCGCGACCGCCGTCGACCGCGCGAAGGCGCTCGTCGACGCGGGCGCGGACGCGATCTTCCCCGAGGCGATGCGCGACCTGGCCGAGTTCGAGGCCGTCGCGAGCGCCGTCGACGTCCCCGTGCTGGCCAACATGACCGAGTTCGGCAAGTCCGAGCTGTTCACGACGACGCAGCTCGCCGACGCGGGCGTCGCCCTCGTCATCTACCCGGTCTCGCTGCTGCGCCTCGCGATGGGCGCCGCCGAGCGCGGCCTGGACGCCCTGCGCGCCGAGGGCTCGCTGACGGGGCAGGTCGAGCACATGCAGACCCGCGCCCGGCTCTACGAGCTGCTCGACTACGGCGCCTACTCGGCGTTCGACACCGGCGTCTTCGACTTCAGCCTGGACGACAACCTGCACGGCTGAGCGCCGCCGCAGCACGCACCGCAGCACATCGCAGCGAAGGAGCATCGATGACAGAGCACACCGGGTCCGAGCCCGAGGTCCGACGCGGGCTGGCGGGGGTGGTCGCCGACGTGACGGCCGTCTCCAAGGTGGACCCCGAGACCAACTCCCTGCTGTACCGCGGCTACCCGGTCCAGGACCTGGCGGCGACCCGTCCGTTCGAGGCGGTCGCGTGGCTGCTGTGGCACGGCGAGCTGCCCACGCCCGACGAGCTGGACGCGCTGCGCGCGACCGAGCGCGAGCACCGCCCGCTCGCCGACGACGTGCGCGCCGCCATCGACCTGCTGCCCCTCACCGCGCACCCGATGGACGAGGTGCGCACGGCGGTGAGCGTCGTCGGCGCGCGCGAGGCTGCGGGCCTCACGGCCCTGGAGGCGGCCGCCGACCCGGACGTCAACCTCGAGCGCAGCGTGCGGCTGTTCGCGGCCCTGCCGGCCGTCGTCGCGTACGGGCAGCGCCGCCGCCAGGGACTGGAGCCGGTCGCCCCGCGCGACGACCTGGACTTCTCCGCGAACTTCCTCTGGATGACCTTCGAGGTCGAGCCGGACCCCGTCGTGGCCGACGCGTTCAACCGTTCGATGATCCTGTACGCCGAGCACTCGTTCAACGCCTCCACGTTCACGGCGCGCGTCATCACGTCCACGCTCAGCGACCTGCACTCGGCCGTCGTGGGCGCGATCGCGGCGCTCAAGGGGCCGCTGCACGGCGGCGCCAACGAGGCGGTCATGGAGACGCTCGCCGAGATCGGCACCGCCGAGCGTGCGGCGTCCTGGCTCGACGAGGCGCTCGACGCCAAGCGCAAGATCATGGGCTTCGGGCACCGGGTCTACAAGCACGGCGACTCGCGCGTGCCGACCATGAAGGCCGCCCTCGACACCCTGGTCGAGCACTACGACCGCCCTGACCTGGCCGCCCTCTACGACGCGCTGGAGTCCGAGTTCGTGCGCCGCAAGGGCATCTACCCGAACCTCGACTACCCGTCGGGCCCGGCCTACCACCTCATGGGCTTCGAGACGGCCACGTTCACGCCGTTGTTCGTCGCCGCCCGCGTCACGGGCTGGACGGCGCACATCATGGAGCAGCAGGCCGCCAACGCCCTCATCCGCCCCCTCTCGGCCTACGTCGGTCCCGAGCGCCGCGAGGTGCCCGGCCCCGCGGACCGGTGAGCGCCGACCGGGACGCCGCACGCCCCGCGTCGTCCTTCGGTGCGGCGGCCGTCGCGTACGCCGAGCACCGCCCGGACTACGCGGCGGCCGCGGTGCGCTGGACGCTGCGGGCGGCGCCGGGCCCGCGGGTGCTCGACCTCGGCGCGGGGACGGGCAAGCTCACCGCCACCCTGCTCGACCCGGCCGTCGCCCCGGGCGCGGAGGTCGTCGCCGTCGAGCCGGACCCGGCGATGCTGGCCGAGCTGCGGCGGGGCCTGCCGGCCGTCCGCGCCCTGGCGGGCAGCGCCGAGTCGATCCCGCTGCCCGACGGCTCCGTCGACGCCGTGCTCGCGGGCAACGCCCTGCACTGGTTCGACCCGGCGGTCGCGGGGCCCGAGATCGCCCGCGTGCTCGCCCCCGGCGGCGTCCTGGCCGGGCTCTGGAACCTCCTGGACGACGACGTCGCCTGGGTCGCCGGGCTCGCCGACGTGAGCGGGAGCGCGGCCGTGGGGCCACGGGACACACCGACCGCCTGGCGCCGCGCGACCGCCGGCCTGCTCCCGCCCGCCGGGGAGGCGTGGTCGGCCCGGGCGGAGCGGGCCGAGTTCCCGCACGGGCAGCGCCGCACCGCCGACTCGCTCGTCGCGACGCTCGCGACCCGCGCCGGGATGCTCGTCATGCCGGAGGCGGAGCGCGCGGCCACGACCGGGCGGATCCGCGCCTATCTCGCGGACCGGCCGGAGACGGCGCAGGGCGAGTTCACGCTGCCGATGCGCACGGGCGTGCTGCGCGCGCGGCGCACCTGAACGACACCACCGGGCCGCGGGACCGGACCGTCGCCACGGCGCACTAGGCTCGCAGTCATGTCCGCCGACTACTCCGACTTCGAGTTCGAGCGCCGGTTCTTCGTCCGCGAGCTGCCGGACGCGCTGCGCGACGCCCCCGCCCTGATCGTCCAGTCCTACTTCCTGTCCGACGGCGGCTACGCGCTGCGCGTGCGGGTGCAGGCCACGGGCGTCGAGGCACGGCTGGGCCCCGACAGCGACGCGCGGGACGTCCTCGAGCTCTACCGCTCGCGCGTCGACTTCGCCGCGGTCACGGTCAAGGGCCCGTCGGTGGGCGGCACCCGGTACGAGGCGGAGCGCCCGCTCGAGCCGGACGTCGGCGCGGAGCTGGTGCGCCGCGGCGGCGCCCAGGTCATCAAGACGCGCTACGCGGCCTGGCTGGGCGCCGACGGCTGGTCGATCGACGTCTTCGGCGGCGCCAACGCCCCGCTCATCGTCGCCGAGTGCGAGCGCTCGGGCCCGGTCACGGACCTCCAGATCCCCGACTTCTGCGTCACCGAGCTCACCGACGACCGCCGCTTCTCCAACGAGTCCCTCGCCGTCGACCCCTTCCGCGGGTGGTCCGCCGCCTACGCCCAGGAGCTCGCCACCCAGGGCCCCCGCTTCCGCGACGACTTCGGCGGCAACACCACGATCACCACCTGACAGCCCACAGAGCCCTGTGCCGCCCGTGCGCCCACCCTTCGCACGCGCGGGCGGGGGTCCGTGAGAGCCGACGCCGGAGCGGCGGGACGGTGGACGCCGTCGTCGCGCAGGGCGAGCGTTCAGGAGAGCGGGAGGTGCAGGATCCTTCGCGCGGTCGTATCCCTCCCGAAGTGGAGCGCCCCCCTGGGGCGCGTGAACGCGACCGCGCGAAGGATCCTGCACCTCCCGCGGCCGTGAGCAAGGGAGCACCACAGAGGGCTCAGTGCCAGGGCGTGATCTCCACCACACCGGGCTTGTACTCGAAGTGCCAGGGCTCGTAGTTCCCCATGCCACCCCGCTGCGCCCACGGCGGGTTCTCCCACCCGTACGCCGGCCCGTTCTCCCACAGCCACCCGTAGACCTCGCTGGAGCGGTACTCGTCGCCGCACAGGTCGATGGCGAGCCCCCACCCGTGCATGGACGTGCCGGGGGTGGCTGCGAGGTAGCCGCGGCTGGCCTTGACGGCGTACTGGGAGGAGATGGAGCGGTAGCTGTCGACGAGGCACAGGTCGCGGCCGAAGCGGACGCGGAACGCCTCGTTGAGGGCGCTGAGGGCGACGGCGGCGTCGGCGCGCAGCTTCTCGCCCGGCTGCCAGATGTCGCAGAGCGAGTGGTCGGCGAGGCTGCCGTTGCCGCCGTCGATGGAGGCTCCGGAGTCGCAGCCCGGCAGAGGGCTGCGCTCGGCGGTACGGCTGGCGGCGGACGCCTCGACGCGCACGTCACGGGGTGCGGCGGCGATGCCCTGGGAGGTGCGGGGGGTCTCGACGCCCTGCTCGAGGAGCGCCAGCGTGGAGGGGCCGGTGGGCTGGGTGTCGAGGTCGAACGGGGTACCGCCGTGCGCCTGGCCGTCGGTGACGAGGGGTGCGGCGATGGTGGCGGCGGCGAGCGAGCCGAGCACCGTCAGTCGGGTGACCCAGGCGTGCCCGGCGGGGGCGGCATGCCGGCCGCCGGAGCGGTCGCCGCGGGCGGCAGCGGGGCGCTTGCGGGGCTTCTTGCCGGCCCGGGCGAGCTCGGCCTCCCGCATCTCGCGACGGGAGCGCGGCGCGGCTGCGTCACCCTGCGACGTCGCCTCCACGGCACCTCCGCGCTCGTGCTCCGGGCGGCCGCCATGGTCGCCCGTGCTCCTCGGACCAGAACACGGACCGCCCGGCGTCGCGTGCCCTGCACGCGACCGACGAGGCGATCCGTCACGGAACCATAACGGGGTCGGGCGCCCCCGCCAAGTCCCCGTCCACAGGCGGTCAGGCCGCGGCCAGTGCCAGGCGGCGTGGGAGGGTGTCCACCCTGCTCACGGTCGGCGCTGCATCGCGTCGCGCACCTCGCCCACGAGCTCCTCGAGGATGTCCTCGAGGAACACGACGCCGAGGACGCCGTCGGGTCCCTCGACGCGGGCCAGGTGCGCCCCGGAGCGCTGCATGGCGCGCAGCGCGTCCTCCACCTCGTCGGCCGGCCGCACGGACGCGAGCGCGCGCACGCGCCACGCCGGCACCGGGTCGAACCGGTCGCCGTTCGACGCGTACAGGACGTCCTTGAGGTGCAGGTAGCCGCGCAGGGCGTCGTCGTCGCCCCGCACGGGGAACCGGCTGAAGCCGGTGCGCGCGACGAGGTGCTCGACGTCGTCGGGCGTGGTGCGCGGGTCGACGGTGACCAGCTCGTCCACGGCCACCATGACGTCGCCCGCGGTGCGCGAGGAGAACTCGATGGCCCCGGCCAGGAGGCCCTGCTCGTCGCGGAGCACGCCCTCGGCCTGCGAGTGCTCGACGATCGACTGCACCTCCTGCGCCGTGAACGCGGAGGCGACCTCGTCCTTCGGTTCGACCCCCGCGAGCCGCACGGCATGGTTCGCGACCCAGTTGAGCGCCGCGATCACGGGGCGCACGGCCCGGCCGAGCAGCACCAGCGGCGGCGCGAACCAGAGGGCGGCCGTCTCCGGGCCGGCGACGGCGAGGTTCTTGGGCACCATCTCGCCGAGCACCACGTGCAGGTACACGACGATCGCGAGCGCCAGGACGAGCGAGACGGGGTGCAGCAGCGCCTCGGGGACCCCCAGGGCCTCGAAGGGCACCTCGAGCAGGTGGGCGAGGGCGGGCTCCGCGACGATGCCCAGGCCGGTGGAGCACACGGTGACCCCGAGCTGCGCGCACGCGAGCATGAGGGAGACGTGCTCCATCGCCCACAGGGCGGTGCGGGCGCGTCGGTCGCCGGCCTCGGCCCGCGGCTCGATGGCGCTGCGGCGCGCGGAGATGACGGCGAACTCGGCGCCGACGAAGAACGCGTTGCCGGCGAGCAGCAGCACGCCGATCAGCAGGGCGGTCCCGGTGCTCATCGGCCCATCTCCCCGTGCCGGGTCCCGGCCGGGTCGACGGCGAGCACGCGCAGCCGCTCGACGCGCCGCGCGTCCATCGCCTCGACGCGCAGCAGCACGCCGTCGGTCTCGACCTCGTCGCCCACCTCGGGCACCCTCCCCAGCACCGCCATGACCAGGCCGCCGAGCGTCTCGTAGGCCGGCCCCTCGGGCACCACCAGGCCGGTGCGCTCCTCCAGCTCGTCGGGGCGCAGCACCCCGGGCACGACCCACGACCCGTCGGCGCCGCGCACCACCCCGGCGCGGCGCGGGTCGTGCTCGTCGGCGACGTCGCCGACGAGCTCCTCGACGACGTCCTCGAGCGTGACGATGCCCGAGGTGCCGCCGTACTCGTCGACGACCACGGCCATCTGCAGCCCGAGACCCCGGAGCTCGACGAGGAGCGGCCCGAGCCGGACCGTCTCCGGGACGCGTGGCGCGTCGACCATGAGCGCGGCGGCCGGCACCTCGGCGCGGCGGTCGTGCGGCACGCCGACGGCGCGGCGCAGGTGCACGAGGCCGACGACGTCGTCGCGGTCCTCGCCGATCACCGGGAACCGGGAGTGGCCGGTGCGCCGGGCGAGGGCCACGACCTCGGCGGCCGTCGTGTCGCGCTCGACGACGGCCATCCGCATGCGGTCGGTCATGACGTCGCGCGCCGACAGCTCGTCGAGCTCGAGGGAGTTGGTGAGCAGGGTCGCGACCGACTGGTCGAGCGTGCCCTCCTGCGCCGAACGTCGGACGAGCGACAGCAGCTCCGAGGACGACCGCGCGCCGGACAGCTCCTCGCGAGGCTCGACCCCGACCCTGCGCAGCAGCGCGTTGGCCGAGCCGTTGAGCACGGCGATGAGCGGCCGGAACAGCATGGTGAACACGCGCTGCACGGGGACGACCAGCCGCGCCGTCGCGTGCGGGGCGGACAGCGCGAAGTTCTTCGGGATCAGCTCGCCGAACAGCATCGAGAACGCGTTGACGACCACGAGGGCCAGCACGACCGCGAGCACCCCGGCGACGCCCTGCCCCATCGCCGTGGCGGCGAACGCCTCGGAGAACAGGGACAGCAGCGCCGGCTGGGCGGTGTAGCCCAGCAGGATCGTGGTGATGGTGATGCCGACCTGGGCGGAGCTGAGCTCCGTGGACAGGTGCTTGAGCCCGGCGCGGACGGCACGGTCCCGTCGGTCCGACGGGCGCGCGGTGTCGTGGCCGGGCGAGGGACTGTCGCCCTCCTCGTCGTCGGCCCCGAGGACGGCCGGGTCGAGGGTGACGAGGGAGAACTCGCTGGCGACGAACACCGCGGTGCCCGCGGTGAGCACCACGCCCAGCACGATCATGAGGACGTCGCCTAGCACGGGCGGCTCCCGGTCGTGCGGCGCGGCGCGGCCGGGCGGCGGGGCGGCGGGGTGGCCAGGCGGGACGGCGCGGGCGACCCCGCGCGATATCGGCTCTCGTCCATCGTGCTCCGATGTTATCGGGACGGAGCCCGCGGGCGAGTCGGCGTCCGCGCGGGAGGGCCCTGGACAGCGTGTACTCAGCGCTCCCCCAGGGAGCCGGTGCAAGATGGCACCATGACCACCGCGACCCCTCCGAGCAGCCCGGGCGCCTCGGGCCAGCAGAACGCCACCGTGCTCGTCGTCGAGGACGAGCCCGCGATCGCGGCCGCCATCGCCCAGCGCCTGTCCGCCGAGGGCTGGCGGGTCGAGGTCGCGCGCGACGGCCTCGCCGGCGTCGACGCCGCCTCCCGCCTGAGCCCGGACGCCATCGTGCTGGACGTCATGCTGCCCGGCATCGACGGGCTCGAGGTCACCCGCCGCATCCAGGCGGAGAACCCGATCCCCATCCTCATGCTCACGGCGCGCGACGACGAGACCGACATGCTCGTCGGCCTCGGCGTCGGCGCCGACGACTACATGACCAAGCCGTTCTCGATGCGCGAGCTGGTGGCGCGCGTCAAGGCGCTGCTGCGGCGCGTGGAGCGCGCGCAGCAGGCCGCGGTGACGACTCCCGCCGACCCCCCGATGGTCATGGGCGACGTCACGATCGACCGCGCCCAGCGCCGCGTCCACCGCGCGGGCGACGAGGTGCACCTCACGCCGACCGAGTTCGAGCTGCTGGTCATGCTCGCGAGCTCGCCCAAGACGGTCCAGACGCGCGAGCGCCTGCTCGCGGAGGTGTGGGACTGGGCGGACGCCAGCGGCACCCGCACCGTCGACTCCCACATCAAGGCGCTGCGCCGCAAGCTCGGGCCGGACCTCATCCGCACCGTGCACGGCGTCGGGTACGCGTTCGAGCCGCCGGAGGCCTGATGGACCCCGCCGCCGGCGACGACGCCGGGCCGGCCGCGCCGCGGCGCAAGGAGCACCACCGGCTGCCCGACGTCCGCCCGCTGGACCCGCTGCGGTCGCTCAAGACCAAGCTCGGCGTGCTCGTCGTGGCGACGGTGACGTTCGCCGTCCTCATCACGTGGATCGGCCTGCAGAACGAGCTCGGCCCCACCCGCACGCTGCCCCTGGCGATCTTCCTGTCCCTGGTGATCGTGCAGCTCCTGGCGCGCGGCATGACGTCGCCGCTGCGGGACATGACGGCGGCCGTGCAGGCGATGGCGGCGGGCGACTACTCCATCCGCGTGCGCGCCACGAGCCGCGACGAGGTGGGCCAGCTCGCCGAGGCCTTCAACGTCATGGCCGCCGACCTCGACGCCTCCGACCGGGTGCGGCGCGAGCTCATCGCCAACGTGTCGCACGAGCTGCGCACCCCGGTGGCGGCGCTGCAGGCACAGCTCGAGAACATGGTCGACGGCGTCACCGAGCCGACGCCGTCGGCCCTCGAGCTGTCCCTGGAGCAGACGGAGCGGCTCACCCGGCTGGTCACGTACCTGCTCGACCTGTCGCGGGTGGAGGCGGGTGCCTCCGCGCTGGTGCTCAGCGAGTTCTCCGTGGGCGACTTCCTCGAGGAGTCCGCGCAGGCGATGTCGATGGTCGACGCGGCGAAGGGCCTCAGCTACGTCGTCGACGTCACCCCGCCGGACCTCGCGCTGGAGGCCGACGTCGAGCGGCTGCGGCAGGTGGTCACCAACCTGCTGCAGAACGCGATCCGGCACTCGCCGCACGCCGGGACGGTGCGGCTCGACGCCTACCCCGTGGACGACGACGTCGTGCTCGAGGTGAGCGACGAGGGCCCCGGCATCGCGCCCGAGGACCGCGGCCGGATCTTCGAGCGGTTCGCGAGCGGCGCGGCCGCCGGTCGCCCGCACGCCGCGCCGCCGTCCGGCATGGCGAGCGGCGGCACGGGCATCGGCCTCGCCATCGTCCGCTGGGCGGTCGACCTGCACGGAGGGCACGTCGAGGTCGCCGACACCGACCGCGGCGCGACGATGCGCGTGACGCTCCCCGCGCAGGCCCGGCCCGCCGCCGGCGTCACGACCGAGCCCTCCGAGTGATCCCGCGCCCGGCCCGCCCCGCGGCGCCGGCGTGAGGTTGGTCACACTCGCCCGTCACAGGACGGCCCGCGTGGTCCGGACATGACGCCGGAACACGGAGTCATCGTGTCGACCCGAGGAGTCGTTGCCCACCCCATTACCGGACGGTCACGATGCGCGCCGTGAGCCCGGGAACGGCCGTCTGACGCCGCTCGACCTCCCCGGTCGGACGCCGCGAAGGACGTAGGCTGGACCTGCGCACCGGCGCTGTCGGGCGCATTTCCGGTCGAACGAGTTGCAACTGTGTGAAAGTGGGCGATCCGCGCGTGGTGTCCCCGAAGGACGGGTCAGAGTCGATCAGCGTGGCGAGCGCGTTCGGAGCCAACGAATGGCTTGTCGACGAGCTCTACGAGCAGTACCTGAAGGACAAGAACGCGGTGGACCCCGCGTGGTGGGACTTCTTCGCCGACTACGAGCCGGGTGAGACCAACGGCGCCACGGCGGACGCCGCGCCGGCTGCACCCGCGCAGCCCGCGGCGCCGGCTGAGCCCCAGGCACCGGCGCAGGCAGCCCCGGCACCCGCGGCCCCGGCCGGCCGGTCGGGCACCGCCGCCGCCGAGACCGCGAAGGCCGAGCGGAAGGCCTCGAAGCCGGCCCCCGTCCCGGCCGACCCCGAGGTGAGCGCCGTCCGCCCGGTCGCCGAGGCCCTGCCCTCGACCGCGCCCTACGCCGAGGTCGCGAAGTCCTCGCCGAAGGCCACCGAGGACGAGGCCACCGACGACGTGCAGAAGCTGCGCGGCCCCGCCGCGCGCGTCGTCACCAACATGGAGGCCTCGATCGAGGTCCCGACCGCGACGTCGGTGCGCGCCGTGCCCGCCAAGCTCATGGTGGACAACCGCATCGTCATCAACAACCACCTCGCGCGCGGCCGCGGCGGCAAGATCTCGTTCACGCACCTCATCGGGTTCGCGCTCGTCGAGGCGCTGTCCGACATGCCGGTGATGAACGCGCACTACGAGAGCATCGACGGCAAGCCGCACGTCGTGCAGCCGGCCCACGTCGGCTTCGGCCTCGCGATCGACCTCGCCAAGCCGGACGGCTCGCGCCAGCTGCTCGTGCCCAGCGTCAAGAAGGCCGAGGAGCTCGACTTCGCCGGCTTCTGGGCCGCGTACGAGGACCTCGTGCGCAAGGCGCGCGGCGGCAAGCTCGGCATGGACGACTTCGCCGGCACCACGATCTCGCTGACCAACCCGGGCGGCATCGGCACCGTGCACTCCGTGCCGCGCCTCATGGCCGGGCAGGGCACGATCATCGGCGTCGGCGCCATGGACTACCCCGCGGAGTTCGCGGGCGCGTCCGTGGAGCAGCTCGCCCGCATGGGCATCTCGAAGGTCATGACGATCACGTCGACCTACGACCACCGCATCATCCAGGGCGCGCAGTCCGGCGAGTTCCTCAAGGTGCTCGCGAACAAGCTGCTCGGCCTGGACGGCTTCTACGACCGCGTGTTCGCGGCCCTGCGCGTGCCGTACGAGCCCGTGCGCTGGGTGCGCGACAACACCGTGGACGCCGACGTCGAGGCCGCGAAGCCGGCCCGGATCGCGGAGCTCGTCCACTCCTACCGCTCGCGCGGCCACCTCATGGCCGAGACCGACCCGCTCGCCTACCGCCAGCGCAAGCACCCGGACCTGGACATCCAGAGCCACGGCATGACGCTGTGGGACCTGGACCGCCAGTTCCCGACGGGCGGCTTCGGCGGCAAGACCAAGGACACGCTGCGGGACATCCTCGGCCTGCTGCGCGACTCGTACTGCCGCACCATCGGCGTCGAGTACATGCACATCGCCGACCCGGCCCAGCGCAAGTGGCTCCAGGAGCGGCTCGAGTCGGGCTACGCCCGCACCCCCCGCGAGGACCAGCTGCGCATCCTGCGCCGCCTGAACTCCGCCGAGGCGTTCGAGACCTTCCTGCAGACCAAGTTCGTCGGGCAGAAGCGGTTCTCGCTCGAGGGCGGCGAGTCGGTCATCCCGCTGCTCGACGCGATCCTGTCGCGGGCCGCCGAGGGCGGGCTCGACGAGGTCGGCATCGGCATGGCGCACCGCGGCCGCCTCAACGTGCTGGCGAACATCGCGGGCAAGAGCTACGGCCAGATCTTCAAGGAGTTCGAGGGCCAGCTCGACCCGAAGAGCGTGCAGGGCTCCGGCGACGTGAAGTACCACCTCGGCACCGAGGGCGTCTTCACCGCCGAGTCGGGCGCCACGACCAAGGTGTACCTGGCGGCGAACCCGTCCCACCTCGAGGCGGTCGACCCGGTGCTCGAGGGCATCGTGCGGGCCAAGCAGGACCGCATCGACCTGGGCGGCGACGGCTTCTCCGTGCTGCCGATCCTGCTGCACGGCGACGCGGCCTTCGCGGGCCAGGGCGTGGTGCCCGAGGTGCTCAACCTCGCGCAGCTGCGCGGGTACCGCACCGGCGGCACGATCCACGTGATCATCAACAACCAGGTGGGCTTCACCACCGGGCCGTCGTCGTCGCGCTCCACGACGTACGCGACCGACGTCGCCAAGGGCTACCAGATCCCCGTCTTCCACGTGAACGGCGACGACCCCGAGGCCTGCGTCCGCGTGGCCGAGCTGGCCTTCGCGTACCGCGAGCAGTTCGACCGCGACGTCATCATCGACATGGTCTGCTACCGCCGTCGCGGCCACAACGAGGGCGACGACCCGTCGATGACGCAGCCGCTGATGTACAACCTCATCGAGGCCAAGCAGTCGGTGCGCAAGCTGTACACGAAGAACCTCGTGGCCCGCGGCGACATCACGGTCGAGGAGGCCGAGCAGGCGCTGCAGGACTACCAGGCGCAGCTCGAGCGGGTCTTCACCGAGACCAAGTCGGCCGGCAAGGCCAGCACGCCCGACGGCGAGGACGAGATCCTCGGACTCGAGCGCCCGGAGGCCCAGCGCGAGGGCGCCGGCGACATGGTGGGCTGGCAGACGGCCGTCCCGCACGCCGTGCTCGAGCGCGTGGGCGCCGTCCAGGTGTCCGCCCCCGAGGGCTTCACGGTGCACCCGAAGCTCGCCCAGATGCTGCAGAAGCGGCAGCTCATGGCGAAGGAGGGCGGCATCGACTGGGGCTTCGGCGAGCTCGTCGCCTTCGGGTCGCTGCTCATGGAGGGCACCCCCGTGCGCCTCGCCGGGCAGGACTCGCGCCGCGGCACCTTCGTCCAGCGCCACGCCGTGCTGCACGACCGCAACACCGGTGCCGAGTGGACCCCGCTGCTGTACCTGTCGGGCGACCAGGCGAAGTTCTGGGTGTACGACTCCTCGCTCAGCGAGTACGCCGCACTCGGCTTCGAGTACGGCTACTCGGTCGAGCGCCCGGACGCCCTCGTGCTCTGGGAGGCGCAGTTCGGCGACTTCGTCAACGGCGCCCAGACGATCATCGACGAGTTCATCTCGTCGGCCGAGCAGAAGTGGGGCCAGCACTCGTCGCTGGTCATGCTGCTGCCGCACGGCTACGAGGGCCAGGGGCCGGACCACTCGTCCGCCCGCATCGAGCGCTTCCTGCAGCTCGCGGCCGAGAACAACATGACGGTGGCGCAGCCGTCCACCCCGGCGTCGTACTTCCACCTGCTGCGCCAGCAGGCGTACGCCCGGCCGCGCCGGCCGTTGGTCGTCTTCACGCCGAAGCAGCTGCTGCGCCTCAAGGCGGCGGCCTCCAGCGTCGAGGACTTCACCACCGGCACGTTCGAGCCGGTGCTGCCGGACACGACCGTGGACGCGGCGCAGGTCGACCGCGTGCTGCTGTGCACCGGCCGCGTGTACTACGACCTGCTCGCCGAGCGCACCAAGCGCCAGGACACCCGGACCGCCATCGTCCGCCTGGAGCAGCTCTACCCGTTCCCGGAGGAGCAGGTCCGCGCGCAGCTGGCGCAGTACCCGGACGCCGACGTCGTGTGGGTCCAGGACGAGCCGGAGAACCAGGGCGCCTGGTCCTTCCTGCACCTGGCGCTCCCGGATGACATGCCGCGCGTGCGCGTCGCGTCCCGCCCCGCGTCCGCGTCGACCGCCGCCGGCACGGCCAAGCGGCACAAGGAGCAGCAGGAGATCCTGGTCGCCCAGGCCTTCGACCGCTGACCTCCCCGCGAGATAGAGAGGCTCCTCGCCGAGATAGAGAGGGGGCGGACCGCACCACGTG
>NZ_JBHJVM010000010.1:106312-165828 GCF_042264825.1 Isoptericola sp. NPDC056134 | reverse complement strand
GGGACGGACCGATCCATGATCGGTCCGTCCCCTCTCTATCTCGGGCGAGGAGCCTCTCTATCTCGGCAGGTGCTCAGAGCTCCTGGTTCGCCCGCTCCAGGTCCTCGGCGAAGTCCACCTCGACCGCGTACAGGTCGGAGATGTCCACCGGCAGCACCTTCACGCCGTCGTGCGCGATGGCGAGCTCGAGGCCGCCCTCGAAGTACTCCTGGTCGTCGACCTCGTCGAGACGCTGCAGCAGCTTCGCCTTGTCCTGGGCCGCGACGTAGTTGATCCCCACGGCCTCGCCGAGCGCCCCGGCGCCGACCTTCTTCGACAGCTCGTTGATGTAGCCGTCGTCGTCGACGGTGTACTTGACCTCCTCGTCACCGACGGAGGACGTGTTGACGCACACGAACGACCGGCCCTCGTCGATGAGGGGCTGCACGCGGCGCAGCACGTCCGGGTGGAAGACGACGTCGCCGTTCAGCCAGAGCACGCCGCGGTCCCCGGTGACCCGGAGCGCGCGGAGGAGGCTCTTGGACGTGTTCGTCTGGTCGTAGACCTCGTTGTAGGTGAACGCGACGTTCGGCGCGGCCTCGAGGATCATCTCGAGCTTGAAGCCGACGACGATCAGCACCTCGGCCTCACGGCCGTAGACGGAGCGGAGGTTGCCGAGCTGCTGGGCGAGGATCGTACGACCGTCGCGCAGCTCCGTCAGCGGCTTGGGGTGCGGCCGGCCGAGGCGGGTCCCCATGCCCGCCGCCAGGATCACTGTCTGGATACTCATCGCGTTCCTCTCTCGTTACCTGTCGGTGCGGCGCTCGGCGCGCCGTGGGCGTCGACCCGGGCGACCTCGCGGTCGCGGATCTCCATGAGGCGCTCGCACGCGGCGACGAACCGCTGCGTGGACGCGCCGGGGGCGGTGTCACCGAGGTAGTGCTCGCGCAGCGCGTGGCGCCGGTCGCGCGTCGGGTCCTCGGTGAGCTCGCGGTCCACCGTGGCCAGCACGTCGCCGAGGGCGGCGACGGGCAGCGACGGCGCGAGCTCCAGCAGCGGGCTCGCCGCGATGATCACGTCACCGACCGGCCGGGTCACGACGATCGGCTCGCCGGTGGCGAGCCAGTCCATCGCCACGCCGGAGACGTCGCAGACCAGGAGGTCGGCCGCCGCGAACGCCGGGGCGACGTCGCCGTGGGTGTCGGTGCCGTGGGCGGGGCCCTCGGCGGGCGCGGGCGCCGCCGCGAGGTACTCCCGGATCGCCTTGTCGGCCTCGCCGTACGCCGCGACGCGGACGCCGGTGAGCGGGTGCGGGCGGTAGAGCACGCGGTAGCGGCCCGAATCCACGAGGGCGCGCACGATCGTGAGCCCGTGCGTGGCCACCGTGCCGTACTCCGCGGACGGCTGGCCCCCCTCCCACGTGGGGGCGTACAGGACGGTGGGCAGGGGCCCGCGGGGTGTCCGCGCGCGCAGGCGCAGCTGGTCGTCGAGCTGCGGGCGGCCCACCGGCACGCACCGCGCGTGCGCGTCGTACAGGGTGCTGAACCGCGCCATGCGCTCGACGGCGGCCTGCCCGGCGACGAAGGAGAAGTCGTACGCCTTGGTCTGGTTCGACACCGTGACGAGCTTGTCGCTGTCGCCGTGCATCAGCGACGCGTGCACGAGCTGCCCGAAGCGCAGGCAGGTGAAGTTCTGCGGGTTGTGGTTGACGTACAGGGCGAGCTTCGTCGGCGACCGGCCGAGGACGTCGTCGAGGGTCGTGTAGTGCGCCACGGTGCGCACGTCCAGCCCGCTGTCGCGGCGGATCGCCCGCGCGGTGCGGGAGTCCTGGGTCACGACGACCACGGGGTGCTCGGCGTGCAGCGCGCGGAACGTGTCGTACCACTGCTCGATCTGGTAGAGCGCGTCGGGGGTGTCGGCGAAGTACACGAGCACCTCGTACGGCCACGAGGTGCCGAGGAGCTCCTGGTCCTCGCCCAGCCCGTCCGGCATGCCGCCGGGCAGCAGCCCCAGCCGACGGATCGCCTTGCCCCCCAGGGACCGGATCCGGCGGCGCCACGTGGCGCCGCGGGGTGTGGCGGTCAAGGCCCCTCCTCAGGGTGGATCTCAGGGTGGATGACGGTCTGGTCCGGTCAGCGACCGGCGCGTCGCAGCATACCGGCCACCCTCCGCGCGGCCCGGGACAGCGAGGATCGCCAGGGCTCCGCGCCGGCCGGCCGGGCGGCGGCCCGCGGAGACACCGGTCGACGACGGGCGACGTCCGCGAAGACCTCCGCCCACCGTCCGACGACCGCCCCGTCGGAGTACCGCTGGGCGGTCGCGACCGCGGCCTCGCGCATGCGGCGCACGGCGTCGTCGTCGAGCGACACGAAGCGCACGATCGCCGCCGCGAGCGCGTCGACGTCGCCGTCCGGCACGAGGAAGCCGTCGACGCCGTCGGTGATGATGTCGGCGGGGCCGTAGCGGACGTCGAACGCGATCGGCACGCACCCGCGCGCCATCGCCTCCGCGAACACCAGCGGCAGCCCTTCCGCCCTGCTGGTCAGCAGCAGGAACGAGGCGTCGGCCAGCCGGTCCGCCGCGCCCGGGACGTACCCGTGCAGCGTCACGCCAGGGACCTTTGCCGCACGGGGCTCGAGGCGAGCCCGCTCCGGCCCGTCGCCGTAGACGTCGAGGGTGAGCGGCAGGCCGCTGCGGACCTTCGCCCGGCGCAGCCCGGCGATCGCGTGGCCGACCCGCTTCCGGCGGCTGAGGCTGGCGAGCATCACCCCGCGGTAGCGGTCGGCGTGCGCGGGCATCGCGCCGTCGGGCAGGTCGGTGCTGTTCGGCACCACGTACGTGTTGTCCCGCACGCCGACCCGGTCGTGGACGTCGCGCCGCTGGCCCTCCGTGAGGAGCACCACGGCGTCGTAGTCGCCCACGTGCTCGATCATCGGGGCGCGCGTCCCCGCGAGCGGCCCGTGCGCGTCCTCGGCCGCGGCGGCCAGGTGCGCCCCGTGCACCAGGTGCAGCGTGTAGATCCCCTTGATCTGCAGGTTGGCGAAGAACTTGGTCAGCGCCTTCGAGTCGACCACGAGGTAGGTCGGGCGCTCGGACAGCACGGTGCCGACCCAGTGCCGGTACAGGGCCCACACGGTGGACCACCGGCGTCCCGGGCGCCCGTCGCTGGTGTAGAACCGCACCTCGCGACCGGCCGGGGTGCTCTCGTCCGCGGCGGCGAGGGAACCGTCCGGCCGGAAGTGCAGGTGCCGCGTGGACTCCCCGTCCTTCTCCAGGCGCACCCGCTCCCCCGGAGCCCCGCGCGGGAGGTCCCGCGGAGCGGCGCCGGCGCGCGCCCCGACCTTCTCGTCCGGCATCGCGCGGACGTCGGCCCACAGGTTGTGCAGCGTGACTCCCGGCACGAGCTGGCCACGCTCCTCGAGGGCGGCACGGGCCTTGTCGACGTCGAGGGCCGGGTCGAAGGTGAGCACCCGCACCGGCACCCCGCCCTGGTCCACGAACGCCCGGGAGCGCCGGAGCAGGGCCGACGTCATCCCGCCGAAGTCGGCGGGGATCGACCAGGTCGCGGCGGCGTACGCCCCGTCGGGCAGGCGGGTCGTCGTCGGTCCGTGGCTGTGGGGCACCGGCCCATCGTAGGGTCTGAGGTTCGCCCGGTCCCGCACGCGGCACCCTCCCGGACACGGGGGTCGCCCGAGGAATGGACGGGCGAGCCGAGGCCCCCGCAATTCCGAGTCGTCCGATGTAATATCGGCCGGCCCCGTCGACACCGAACCGGAAGCTCTGATGCCCTCTCGCCCGCTGCACCCTGCCACCCTGCTGCGCGGCGCCCGCCGCGCGCTGCGCGCCGCGCTCGGACGTCCGGAACCCTCCGGTCCGGAGGTCCTCGCCCGGACGCACCCCGTGGTGCACGAGGTCCGCGGCCTCCTGCACGCCAAGGACCAGAAGGGCGCGCAGTCGCGTGTCGACGAGGCCCTGGCCACGCCGGCTCCCGGCGCCGACGCGCTCGTCGCGGGCGGCCTCGTGGCGCACCGCCGCCACCTGCACGAGCGAGCGCTGGACCTCTTCGACCGCGCGGGCGACGACGCCCTGGCTGTCGCGCCCGTGCCCTACGTCGAGTCGCTCTTCCGCGTGGACCCGCAGCGCGGCCTCGCGCTCGTGCGGTCCTGGCTCGACGGCGCGTCGCCGGCACCCGCCGCCCGGACCTGGCACACCGCGCTGCGCTACGTCTTCGCGCACGGCGACGACACCCTGCGGCACGCCGTGCACGACCGGTTCGTCGCGGCGTACCGCGGGAACGAGAAGCAGTGGCCCGGGGGCGCCGCCGAGGTCGAGTGGCTCGAGCGCTGGCGCGGGGCAGAGCGCCACACCACCGCCCCGGCGCCCGGCGCCCGCGTGCCCTTCGCGGTCATGGACTACGTGCAGCCGGGCAAGGGGAAGTCGTCGCAGAACATCGGCGACCACGTGCAGACGCTGTCGTCCCTCGGGCACGTCGTGCGCCGGCAGAACCTGCGCTTCCACGGCGACGCCGACCTGGTCGGCTTCGCCCAGGAGATGCAGGAGCGGGTGCGACCCGGGCTGCGCCTCGACGGCGAGGCCACCGACGTCGAGCTCTACCGCGTGGACCGCGACGGGTCGTCGTTCCAGTCGTTCCCGGAGGGCACCTGGCTGCTCGAGTTCGGCTGGCACTCCCACGACCTGGCGGGCACCGGCGTCTGGGACTTCCCGATGCACGAGAACCTCCGGCCGCTCTTCGTCTCGTTCCACTGCAACAAGCGCGGTCTGCTGACCCCGGAGGTGCTCGACTACCTGCGCGCCCACGGCCCGGTGGGCTGCCGCGACTGGACCACGGTCGACCTGCTGCTGTCGCTCGACGTCCCCGCGTTCTTCTCCGGCTGCCTCACGACCACCGTCAGCACGGTCTTCCCCGAGCTCGAGCAGCGTCCCGCGCCCGCCACCGTCTACGTGGACGCCGTGCGCGAGCCCGTGCCGGACGGGCAGGACAACGTCAAGCAGAGCTACCGCGAGGTGAAGGACCGCACCTTCGTGGAGAACATGCGCGAGGCGGTGCGGCTGCTCGAGTGGTACCGCACGTCGTTCACCCACGTCGTGACGAAGCGGCTGCACTGCTACCTGCCCACGACGTCGCTGGGGCTGGACGTCGACTTCCAGCCCGCGAACTTCGCCGACGTGCGCTTCAGCGGGCTGCACCCGCTCGACCACGACGGCTTCGAGGCCATCCGCACCGGCATGATCGCGCGGCTCGAACCGGTCCTCACGGCCGTCTTCGAGGGCCGCGACCCCGAGGCCGTGTACGCGCTGTGGCGCGAGACCGTCGCCCCCGAGGTGGAGGCCGCCCGCGCACGGCACGTCGCGACGACGCCGCTGCCGGCGCTCCCCGTCGGTCCGGCGGAGGTGGCCGCCCCCACCGCGGTCACGGCCCCTGCCGTGGACGGCGCCGTCGACGTGGTCCTCCTGCCCCGGCACAGCCAGCTCCCCCACGTGGGCGAGGCCGTGCGAGCGCTCGACGCGTCGGCGTCCGTGCCGCTGCGCGTCTGGCTCGTGGGACCGGGCGTCGGCCGGCTCAGCCTGCCCGAGCTCTCCGCGCGCACCTCCGTGCACCGGGTACCGACCTCGACCCTCGACCTCGAGACGCTCGGGCTGACGACGTCGCAGCGGGCGCACCACGTGCTGCTGCCGCACCTGCTGCCCGGCGTGGACCGCGCCGTGGTGCTGCCCGTCGACGCCGTCGTGCTGGGCGACGTCGCGGAGCTCGCCGCCGCCGACCTGGGCTCCACGGCCGTCGCGGCCAGGCACACCTCGCACGCCGACCCGAGCGGCTTCGGCCTGCTGTACCGGGCGGCCCGCCGCCTGGACGACGCACCGGCGACGGCCTACGACTTCTACCGCCGCATCCACGCCCGGCACGTGTTCGACTTCAACGCGTTCGACACGGGGGTCATGGTGCTCGACCTGGCGCGCCTGCGGGCGGACGGGTACGCGGCGGAGTCGCTCGCCGCCATGCGGGAGTTCCGGATCGACGCACGCGAGGCCCTGCACCTGTACGTCGGCCCGCACCGCACCGAGCTCGACGCGGCCTGGGACCACGTGCCGACGCGCGACCTGCCGGACGCCCCGGCGCGGCTCGTGCACTGGGCCGACCCCGTCAAGCCGTGGGACGAGGCCTACGTCGCGCGCCAGGACCTGTGGCACGAGCGCGCGGCCAGGCCCGCGTCCCCTGCCGCTCGGTAACCGCGCGCCACCGGCTCGCGGACGGGCTCTCGTCCGAGCCCGTCCGCGATGATCGCCCCGGACACCCGACCGGGTATCGTCGCCGCCCATGATCTCCCCGACGACCACGTCCGCGCCGTCCGTCGGGAGCTCCGCCCCCGCCCGGGTGGGGCCCCGACCACGCCTCCGCGGGCTGGACGGGCTGCGGTTCCTGGCCGCGCTCCTCGTGCTCGGCTACCACTACACGGGGATCGGCATGCCGCACTGGGGTGCCGCGCCGGCCGACGTCTTCCCCGGGCTCAACCAGGTCACCCGGTACGGGTTCCTCGGCGTCCAGCTGTTCTTCATGATCAGCGGGTTCGTCATCCTGATGACGGCGTACGGCCGACCGGTCACCACCTTCGCCGCGTCGCGCGTCGCACGCCTGTTCCCCGCCTACTGGGCCGCCGTCGTGCTGACGGTGATGCTGCACCTCGTGTGGCACGACGGGCGGGACGCCTCGGCGGTGGACTCGCTGCTCAACCTCACGATGATCCAGAACGCCTGGGACGCCACCGACGTGCAGGGCCCGTTCTGGACCCTCTGGTTCGAGATGCTCTTCTACCTGATCGTGGGGGCGTTCATCCTCGTGGGGATCACCCGGCGCCGGGTGATCGCCCTCGCGGTCCTGTGGCCGCTCGTCGCGCAGCTCGCCAGGGCGAACGACGCCGACCTGCTGAGCACGGTGCTGATCCCCTCCTACGCGCCCTACTTCGCCGTGGGCATGCTGCTCTTCCTCGTCTACCGCGACGGCGGCGACCTCGCGGTGTGGCTCGCCATCGCCCTGACGAGCGTGCTGTGCGTGCGCCAGGCGTACCACTACGCCGGCCGGGCCTCCGAGCTGGTGGGCGCGCCCGTCTCGGCGGTCGTCTGCGCCGCCGCGGTGATCGCGATGGTGGGGCTCATCTGGGCGCTCAGCGCAGGGCCGCTGCGGCACGTCGACTGGCGGGTGCTCTCGACGCTCGGCGCGCTCACCTACCCGCTGTACCTGGTGCACGGCCAGTTCGGGTTCGCCGTGATCGACGTGCTCCACGACGACGCGTCCCGCTGGGTGGTGCTGGGGATCGCGACCGCGCTCTCCCTGGCCCTCGCCGCGGTGCTGCACCACCTCGTGGAGAACCGCGTGCACGACCGCCTGCGCCAGGGCGTCCGGTCCGGCCTCGAGAAGACCTTCGACACCGCACGGCGCTGACTCACACGGTGCGCACCAGGTGGAGGCGCGCGTGCATCTCGCGCACCAGCCCGTACCTCGTGCCCTCGCGGGCGAGGAACTCGTCGACCGCCTTGCGGCACCCCGACCAGGCGAAGTAGTCGTCGACGACGAGCCTGCCCGAGAGGACGAGGCGGGGCACCACGCGCTCCAGGCAGGTGCGTGTCGACGCGTACCAGTCGCCGTCCAGGTGCGCGACGGCGACCGGCTCGTCGCCGGTCAGGGTGTCCTCGAACAGCCCCCGGACCAGCGTCACGCCCGAGCTGTCGACGGGCAGGCCGTGCCGGGCGAACGAGTCCCGCACCTCGCTGTACAGGTCGTCGCGGTAGCCGTAGTAGGTCTCCCCGCCACGACCCTTCGCGCGGCCCTCGACGATCGTGGCGTACCGGGCGTGGACGTCCTCGCCGTCCTCCTGCGTGGGCGGCGGGATGAGGCCGAAGACGTCGTGGACGAAGAGCCGGCGCCCCGGCGCCTTGGCCTCCGCCATCACGATGGCCGACCCCCCGCGGGCCGTGCCGCACTCCAGCAGCACGCCGGGCAGGTCCCGCGCCTCGGCCTCGAGCACGGCCTGCGCGAGGTCGTGCAGCGGGCGGGCGCCGAGCAGGGTCAGGTGCTCGGCGCGCACCGCGCGCGCGACGGCACCGACCTGGTCGGGCAGGTCGTCGAGCAGGCCCGCCTCCAGCTCGCGGACCCGCCTGCGCAGCCGGCGCACCTCGGCACGGCGCGCGTCCAGCTCCGCGCGCAGCGCGGCGGTGTCCTCGTCGTGCCCGGCTCGGTCCGTCCCCGAACGTCCGCCCCGGCGCAGCGCGGCCACGAACCGGTCTCGCACGCTCCGTCCGGACATGCGTCCATCGAACCTCAGGAAACGTCGGACGGCCACGGGGCGGTCCCCGCACGACCACCGAGCGTTCATCCCCCGGCCACGCCGACGTCCCCTGCACGTCGCCCGCCCCGGTGACAGTGGAGACGTGACCGCGTTCGTCGAGTCCCCGCTCCAGCTGCTGTCCGCCGTCGAGGCCCACGCCGCCGGGCACGCAGGCGCACGTACCCGGGTGCTGGCGCGCGCCGACGTCCCCGCCCTCACCGGCGACGTGGACGCCGTGCGCGCCCTCGGCCTGCCCCCCGGCCTGGACGTCGACCTGGCACCCGCGCCGCGGCGCCTGCCGCACGACGTCGTGGTGGTCGGGGACCCGTTCGCCGGCACGTTCCAGTCCGCGCTCGTCCGGGCGCTGCGGCCGCCGCAGCGGATCATCGTCGTGGACGACGGGCTCGGCATCCTCGACCTCGCCCACCGCCTGACGTCGGGCAGCTCGCTGGTGCGGATCGGCGCCCCGCCCGGGTCGCTGCGCTTCGGGCTCGGCGCGCTGGCGGCGCTCCGGATGCGTCACGTGGCCGAGGACGGCGGGCTGAGCCTGTGCACCGCCCTCCCCCTCGACCCGGACCTGCGCGCCTGGCTGCGCCTGCTGGGCATCGACGTGCTCGAGCACGCCTTCGGGTGGCTGCGGGGCCGGCCCGCGGCCGACGCGCCGGCGGAGCCGACGGTGGTGCTCGGGTCGGCGCTGGCGGCGGACGGGTTGCTGCACCCCGACCGGTACGTGGCCTGGGTGCGCGGCGTCGCCGCCGACGGACCCGTCCGGTACGTGCCGCACCGTCGCCACGACCCGCGGATCTCGGCACTCCTCGAGCAGGCGCCGGGGATCGAGGTGGATGCACCCGGAGCGCCGGTGGAGATCCGGCTGCGCGGCCTGCGTCCCGGCCAGCGCGTGGTCACGCTGCCCTCCGCCGCCGCCCTCACGCTCTCGCGGCTGCTCGTGCCGCGCGGCGTGGCCGTCGTCCCGCACGCGGTGCCCGACGCCTGGTGGACCGACCGCGCGACGCCGGAGCTGCGTCATCGCCTCCGTGCGGCGCACGAGCTCGCGGCGCTCGCCGCGGCCTCCCCCGTCGCAGGACCGTCCCTGCGCGAGGTGCGGGCCTCCGCTTCCTGACCCGCCGGACCGGGCGGGCGCGTCGGGCCGTGAGCCGGCGGTCACGTGCGAGTGCCGGTTTGCCCTGGGCAGCGGGTTCATGGTTAGCCTGACCGGCCCTCCGCTCCCGATCTCCACGGTGATCCCTCCGCATGACGACGCTCGTCCGCGACCGCACGTCCGGCACGCCCGCCGCCCCGGACGGCGGCGCCCGCCGCCCGCCGCGGACCTTCCGCCCGGAGATCCAGGCGCTGCGCGCGCTGGCCGTGGCCCTGGTCGTGCTCTACCACTTCTGGCCGGGCCGGCTGCCGGGCGGCTACGTGGGCGTCGACGTCTTCTTCGTCATCTCCGGCTTCCTCATCACGGGCCATCTGCTCCGGGAGGCGGAGTCCACGGGCCGGGTCCGGCTGGCGCGGTTCTGGGCGCGCCGGGCGCGCCGCCTGCTGCCAGCCGCCTACGTCGTCCTCGCCGCGACCGTCGTCGCGACGCTGCTGTTCGCGCCGCAGTCCCTGTGGCAGCAGTGGTTCCGCGAGACGCTCGGCGCCACGCTCTACGTCGAGAACTGGGTGCTGGCCGGCGACGCGGTCGACTACCTGGCTGCCGACGGCGACCCGTCGCCGGTCCAGCACTACTGGTCGCTGTCGACCGAGGAGCAGTTCTACCTCGTGTGGCCGCTGCTCGTCCTGCTCGGGACCGCCGTCGCCGCCCGGCAGGCCGGGACCCTGCGCCGCACGACGACGCTCCTCCTCGGCGCCGCCACCGCCGCCTCGTTCGCGTACTCGCTGTGGTTGACGACGGCGAACCCCGCCCCCGCCTACTTCGCCACCACGACCCGCGCCTGGCAGTTCGGCGCCGGCGCGCTGCTGGCGCTGTGGCTCGCCCGCCCGGGCTTGCGGCCGACGACGGACGGCGTGCGCACCGCGCTGAGCTGGGCCGGCCTGGCCGTCCTCGCCGGCTGCGCCCTCGCGTACACCGACTCGACGCCCTTCCCCGGCACGGCGGCGCTCGTGCCCGTGCTCGGCACGGTCGCCGTCATTGCCGCCGGTGCGCCGGCGGGGCGCCTCTCCCCCACGCCGCTGTTCGCCTGGCGTCCCGTGCAGCAGACCGGCGAGATCTCCTACGCGCTGTACCTGTGGCACTGGCCCGCGATCGTCCTCGCCCCGTTCGTGCTGGGGCGCGAGGCGGGCCTGCTCGAGCGGATGACGCTGCTGGCCGGCGTCGTGCTGCTGGCCGCGGCGACCAAGCGCTGGGTGGAGGACCCGGCGCGCTTCACGGAGCGCTGGGGGCTGCAGCGCCCGCGCCGCGCCCTCGGCGTCACCGCGGCCGCGACCGCCGCGCTCGCCCTCGTCGCGGGGGGCGGCGTCGCCGTGGCGCAGCACCGCGCGCAGGAGCAGGCGGCGATCGCCGCCCGGGTCGTCGCCGACCCGCCGTCGTGCTTCGGCGCCGAGGAGATGGACCCCGAGCACCCCTGCGACAACCCCGCCCTCGACGACGTCGTCGTCCCCGCGCCCGTCGCCGTCGCGGACGACGTCGCCGGACCCCGGGACTGCTTCGTCGACGTCGACGGGACCGCGCTGGCGGACTGCACGTTCGGCCCCGTCGACGATCCCGACGTGCCGCACGTCGTCCTGGTCGGCGACTCGCACGCCCGTGCGCTGCTGCCCGCGTTCCGTCAGCTCGCCGCCGAGGGGCGCGTCAGCGTCACCGCTCACCTGAAGAACTCGTGCGCCTGGACGACCGGACCGGTCGACGCCGACGGCGAGCGCGTCCGCACCTGCGAGGAGTGGCGGGACAAGCTCGAGACGTGGCTGGAGCGGCACGCCGGGTCGACGGACGCGGTCGTGACCACGGGGTCCCTCAAGTTCCTCTCGGGCACGCCGGACCGGCAGGCGTCCGACCTCGCCGCCGCGTGGCGTCCCGTCGCCGAGCGGGGTGTCCCCGTCGTCGCCCTCTCGGACAACCCGCAGCACGACGAGGAGCCGTCGCAGTGCCTCGACGGCGGCCTGGCCGCCGACCCCACCCGCTGCGACCTGCCCGAGGACCAGGCGTTCCCCGACCCGCAGGTGTTCGAGGAGGCCACCGAGGAGGTGCCCGGCGCCTCGTACGTCGACCTCACTCCGCTCTACTGCCGCGACGACACCTGCCCCGCCGTCATCGGCGGCGTCAACGTGTACCGCGACACGCACCACCTCACGGCCACGTACACGCGCACCATGACGCCCTACCTCGAGCGCGAGCTGCGCGACGTCGGCCTCCGCGTCTGACCGACCCGCCGTGCCCCACTGCCGAACAGGCGTCAGGGGGTGAGCTTGTTGTCCACCATGGACAGGGCGGAGCCGATGGCCATGTGCATGTCGAGGTACTGGTACGTGCCCAGCCGGCCGCCGAAGTGCACCTCCGGCTCGTCGGCCATCAGCTCGCGGTAGCGCTTGAGCCGCTCGCGGTCCGCGGGCGTGTTCACCGGGTAGTACGGCTCGTCGCCGCGCTCGGCGAAGCGCGAGTACTCGCGCACGATGACGGTCCTGTCGCTCGTGTACTCGCGCTCGGGGTGGAAGTGCCGGAACTCGAGGATGCGCGTGTACGGCACCTCGGTGTCGGCGTAGTTCATCACCGGCGTGCCCTGGAAGTCCCCGACGGGCAGCACCTCGCGCTCGAAGTCCAGGGTGCGCCACGACAGCGACCCCTCGGCGTCGTCGAAGTACCGGTCCACCGGGCCCGTGTACACGACCGGCACCTGCCCCACGACGGCGCCCTTGCTCACCGGCTGCGAGGCGTCGAAGAAGTCGGTCGACAGCCGCACCTCGATGTTCGGGTGGTCCGCCATCCGCTCCAGCCACGCCGTGTACCCGCCCGTGGGCAGACCCTCGTACGTGTCGTTGAAGTACCGGTTGTCGTACGTGTACCGCACCGGCAGCCGCGAGATGATCGACGCCGGCAGCTCCCGCGGGTCCGTCTGCCACTGCTTGGCCGTGTACCCCTGGATGAACGCCTCGTACAGCGGCCGCCCGATCAGCGACACGCCCTGCTCGTCCAGGTTCCCCGGCCGCTTGTCCCCCAGCTCCGCCGCCTGCTCGCGCACCAGCGCCCGCGCCGCGTCCGGCCCGTGCGCCGACCGGAAGAACTGGTTGATCGTGCCCAGGTTGATCGGCATCGGGAACACCTCGCCCCGGTGCGTCGTGTACACCCGGTGCACGTAGCCCGTGAACGCCGTGAACCGGTTGACGTACTCCCACACCCGCTCGTTCGACGTGTGGAACAGGTGCGCGCCGTACCGGTGCACCTCGATCCCCGTGTCCGGGTCCGTCTCGCTGTACGCGTTGCCGCCGAGGTGGTCACGACGGTCGATCATGAGCACCTTGCGCCCCTGCTCGGCCATCCGCTCCGCGACGGTCAGGCCGAACAGCCCGGTACCGACGACGACGAGGTCGGTCATGCTCTCCTCCTGGTCAGGGGGTCGGTCGGTGGGGCTCGTAGCCGCCGCGCAGGCGGGTGTACGCGCGGTACCCGGCCTTGCGCACCGGCTCCGGCACCACGCGGTAGCCGGCGCGCACCACGACGTTGCGCACCATCTGCGGCCCGGTGAGGAAGCCCTCGGCGTGCAGCGTGCGCTGCAGCGCGAGCTCGGACGCCAGCAGACGGCGGCCGCCGCGGCGCGCGTAGGCCCCGGCGCCGACGCGGTACAGCACCAGCGGCTCGACGACGTTCTGCGCGTCCGCGCCGCCCGCGATCATGCGGGCGAAGAGCAGGTAGTCCTCCATGAGGTCCAGGTGCTCGTACCCGCCCGCGGCGGCGACCGCCGAGCGCCGGTACACGACCGACGGGTGGTTGAACGGGTCGCGGAACCGCGCGGTGGTCGCGATGTCGTCGCCCGTGGGCGGTACGCGCACCATGCCGGGCGCGTGCTCGTCGTCGTCGAACTCCTGGATCGCGGAGCCGACGATGTCGCACCCGGCTGCCACGAGGGGCACCTGCGCGGCGAACCGCTCGGGCCGGGAGATGTCGTCCGCGTCGGCGCGCGCCACGATCTCGTGCTTGCACGCCTCCAGCCCGGCCTCCAGCGCGCAGGCGAGGCCGACGTTCTTCTCCAGCGGCACCAGCGTGACGGGCACGGCGGTGAGCTCGTGCAGGCGCCCGAGCACGGCCGCGATCTCCTCGCCGACGGGCCCGTCGCGCACGACGACGACCTCGTCCGGCCGCAGCGTCTGGTCGCGCGTGACGGACAGGAAGCTGCGCTCCAGGTGCGCGGCGTCGTCGCCCGCGTACACGGGCAGCAGCACCGAGAACCGGTGGTCGTCGAGGGGGCCGCGGGCGACGACCGGCGCGGCGGACGCCGCCGCCGGGCAGTCGGCCGGTCGCACGGGCGCGTCCTCGTGCCCCCGCTCGACGCGCGCGACGCTGGCGGCGGCGGGCCCGACGCCGGCGAGCACCTCGCTGTCGGCCCGCGGCCGGCGCACGACGCCGTGCCACAGCCCGCGGCCGCCGGCCTTGAGCAGGGTGCCGCGGTCGGACGAGCGCGCGACGGTGCGCGCCCAGCGGCGCAGCGTGGAGCCGCCGTAGAGCAGGCGCTCGGAGGGCGCGAGCGCGGACGACCGCGTGAACGTCCAGATCTTGTTGCGCACCTCGTAGTAGAAGCGCGGGCCGGGGTCGTGGTCGGTGCCGACCAGCCGGGCGGTGCGGTGCTCGACGACGCTGCCCGGGACGTACAGCCCGGTGCCGCGGCGCAGCAGGCGGGTGGAGTACTCGAAGTCGTCGTTCCAGATGAAGAAGTCGCTGACGGGCAGGCCGTGCTCCCGCACGGCGCGCGCGTCGACCAGCATCGAGACGAACGACATCGACCGCACCGGCATCGCGCCGGCGGCACGCGCCCGGGACAGCTCGGCGGGCGACGCCCCCGGGCGGCTGCGGGGCGTGTTCATCGGGTGGTCGCTCCCGTCGGTCCACACGACGCGGCTCGCCATCGCGGTGACGTCGCCGGCGTAGGCGTCGCGGGCGCCGAGCAGGGCCTCGAGCGCCGTCTCGGTGGGGACCGTGTCGTCGTCCATGAGCCACACGAGGTCGGCGGCAGGTCCGGCGGCACTGTCGGCGACGGCGGTCGCGAGGCCGACGGCGAAGCCGCCCGCGCCGCCGGTGTTGCGGTGGAGCGCCACGACCTCGGGGGCGCTCGGGTGGGACCGCGCGACCTGCAGGGCGTCGTCGGTCGACGCGTTGTCGACCACGACCGTGCGGTCGATCGGCCGGCTCTGGGCGGCCAGCGCGTCGAGGGCCGCGCCGAGCAGCGCGGCCCTGTTGTACGACACGACGACCGCGACGACGGTGGGAGAGGACATCCCGCACATCCTAGTGGTGCTGGGAGGGGCGCCGGACCCCGCCCGGCGCGTCGTGCGGAGCGCCCGCGGAACGGGCGAAGGTCGCGCGCCACGTCTCCGGCGCCGCCAGCGCCGGTGCCGCGGCGCGCCAGCGCCGGGACACCGTGCCCCACCGCGCCGCGAGGCGCAGGTGGGCCACCACGGTCGCGCCGGCGAGGCGCCACACGCGACGCCGCTCGTGGCGCAGCCAGGTCCCGGAGGCGCCGTCGCCGGCCAGCACCAGCACGGAGTCGTGCTCGGGCACCTCCCACCACGTGGCCTGGTCACGGGTCAGAGCGCCGCGCGGCATCCCGCCGGGCGCCGGGCGCAGGTTGCGTGCCAGGCCGCGCAGCGTGAGCCGCACGAGGGCCACCGCCGAGGTGGGCTTCGGCCGGGCCGGCGCCGTCCAGCGCCGCGCGACCGCGGCGTCGAACACCGCGTCCCCGGGCCGGTACGTGGTCGTCTCGGGGTAGGCCGCGCCCACGGCGCGCGACGCGGGGACGACGTCGCCGAGCCCCGCGTGCAGGTCGCCCGGCCCGGTGAGCAGGTCGCGCAGCGCTCGCACGTGCAGGTCCACCGGGTAGTACCGCATCCCCAGCAGCAGCTTGAGGTCGGTGGCGAGCAGGTTCGCCAGGAGCAGGCCGCCGCGCGGGCGGCGGGCGTGCAGCAGCGCCGCGACGATCCGGTTGCGCACGTGCACGTACGCCTGCCACTCGACGGTGTCGTCCTTCTCCGTCCACGCCACGTGCCACAGCGCCGCGCCCGGGAAGGACACGGTGGCGTGGCCGGCGTCCCGCGCGCGCAGCCCGAACTCGGCGTCGTCCCACTTGAGGAACAGCGGCAGGGACAGCCCGACGTCGCGCAGCACGGCGGTGGGGATGAGGCACATCCACCAGCCGTTGAAGTCGCTCTCGCCGCGCGCGTGCAGCCAGGGGGTGTCCCGCAGCGGCGCGGCGGCCAGGTCGTGCCACTGCTGGTCGGCCTCGGGCGGACCCCAGTTGAAGGTCCCCTCGTGCACCACCTCGCTGAAGGAGTTGAGCACCGTGGGGCGGTTCAGGTCGAGCATGTGCCCGCCCACGACGACGGGCTCGCGCGCGGCGCGGTGGAACCGGATCGCGCGGAGCAGCGCCTCCGGCTCCACCTCGACGTCGTCGTCGAGGATGAGCACGGCGTCCGCGCCGTCGCGCTCCAGCGTCTCGAGCATGCCGCGCGAGAAGCCCCCGGAACCGCCGAGGTTGCCCTGCTCGACGACCGTGAGCTGGTCACCGAGGGCAGCGGCGACCTCCGGGTAGTCGGGATGGTCGACCAGGCGTCGCGTGCCCTGGTCGATCACGAACACCGTCCCGACCGCGCCCCGGAGCGCCTCCGACGACGCGATCCGGCGCAGCGTCGCGACGCAGTACTCCGGCTTGTCCATCGTGGTGATCGACAGGCACACGTCGCCCGTCCGCCGCGGCGCGACGTCCACGAGCCAGCGCGCGTCGGTGACCAGGACGTCCGCGTCGCCCGCGTCCACCTCGACCCACAGCCAGCCGCCGTCGGCCATGCCCGCGACGTCGGCGTCGAGCGTCACCGTGCCGTCGTCGACCGGCGCGGAGCCCACGACCGACGCGGCACCGCGCGCGTCCGAGCGGACGAGTCGCAGCGTGCCGGCGCCGGCCGCGGCGACCTCCAGCCGTACGGTCCCGGCGCCGGCCCAGCGCACCCAGTAGGAGGCGGGGAACGCGGAGAAGTAGGTGGCGAGCCCCTGGCTCGTGCCCGCAGGCACGCGGACCGCGCCGTCGGCGACGACGGCGGGCCCCTCCTCCACGGCCAGGGCTCGGCGGTCGGGTGGGAGCGTCAGGATCAGCTGTTGCGCCAGGTGCACGCGCCCGACCCTAGCGTCCGCCGCCGGTCGTCCCGGCCGACCGGCCTCTCATGCCCCGTGCGCTACCACCTCGCGAGGACGATCTTGCTGATCCGTACCTGCTTGCCGGAGTCCAGCGTCTTGAGCGTGACCGTGCCGCTCGTCCTCGGCACCCACACCGTGAAGATCCGGTCGCCGTCGGAGGCCCTGCCGAAGTCCAGCGTCTCGATCGCCTTCCCGCCGACCCGCACCTGCAGGCGACCGTCGGAGGGGCTGGTCGCCCCGCGGATCACGACGCGTCGCACCTGCTTCGCGCCGGGGAGCTGGACGTAGGCGCCCTTCGTCGTCGTGCGGTACGCGTAGTCGCCGAAGTAGGACGAGCCGGTGACCTTCTTCCACCCGGACGACTTCTTCCAGCTGGAGGGACTGACCGCCCTGTTGGTCCGCGCCAGGGTGGTGAGCGGTCCGCGGCGATGGTCGGAGTCGACGGCCCGCACGGCGAGCTCGCGGGACTCACCGGTGCTCTGGCTGAGCGTGATCGAGGTCCCGGACGTCAGCTTCACCTCCCGCCAGTAGTACGTGTACGGCATGCCCTCGTTCCACCTCGCGTAGCGCTGCAGCACCTGGTAGCTCGACGCACCCGAGACGGGCTTCCACCGGTAGGTGGAGCTGCCGTTCCACTGCACCGGCGCCTGGTTCGACGTCGGGTCGACGCGCGTGGGCGCCTTGACCTTCGGGACGATCGAGCCGTACTTCTTGATCGCGGCGTCGCGCCGCGAGTCGGCGCCCGCGCGGATCGTGCCCATCTTGGCCGCCAGGTACTGCCCCGGACAGGCCGTCAGGTTGGTGGTGCGGTGCATGAGCACCGTCGGCACCCGGACGTCGGTGCCGGGCTTGGCGCGCGTCCCCGATCCCGTGCTCCCGCCGGTCGGGAGGACCACGGTCCCGCGCGGGTTGATCCCGTACGTGTAGCTCTTCCAGGCGACGACCCTGGCGAGCGCCGTGACGAGCGCGCTCGACGGCCGCGCCGTGTCGAAGTTCCCCATCGCCGAGATCCCGATGGTGCCGGTGTTGTACCCGCCGGCCTGCGCGCCGACCGGGTTGTCCCACCGCGACTTCTTGCGCCCCTCGAAGATGTTGCCGTACTTGTCCACGAGGAACTGGTAGCCGATGTCGGGCCAGCCCCGTGACTTCGTGTGATAGGCGTAGACGCCGCGCACCAGCGCCGCGGACTGGCTCTCCTTGTAGCTGTTGGTGCCCGCCGTGTGATGGATGTAGATGGCCTTGAGCTTGCCGGAGATCTCCGGCCACCTCCCGGACAGGGACTCGTCCGCCCCCCACCCGGAGCGGCTGACGATCTTCGGGCGGATCTCGGTCCCGGTGCCGGCGTCGGCGGACGCCGCGGGGGCCTGGTCGTCGCCCACGTACGCGTCGGCCCGCGAGGTCCCCGGGTCCACGACGTCGACCTTCAGGCCGGTGGGCGGCACCCCGCTCTCGGTGCGCACACGGACCTGGACGCCGTCGGCCCCCGCCGTCACGAGCGGCTCGGTCCCGGCCCGGCTCCCGGGCAGCCCGATGTCGTCGATGCCGAGCGACTGCCACTCGCTCCACGTCCCGGACTCGCGCACGCGGACCGCCACCTCGGTCACCGTCGCGGTGGACGTCCCGTCCCACGTCACCCCGGCGACCAGGAAGTCCTGCGTCGTGGTGCGCTCGCTCAGCGCGGCGAGCGCCCCGTCGTCCGGCTCGGGCGTCGGGACGTCGCTGAGCGTCTCGGCACCCTCCACCGCGGCGGTGTTCCCGGCGGCCTCGGCCGCGGCGTCGTGCTCGTGCCCGACGGCGTCGGCGAGCGCCCCCTTCTCGTGCCGGGCGCCGGCGTCGATGCCGCGCACCGGGACGTGCTCCACGTCCGGGGCGACGGCGTGCGCCTTCGGGACGGGGAGGGAGACCGTGGGGAGCACGACCCCCGCGAGGGCCAGCGCCACGACGGTCGACGTCGTGACGGCGGTCCGGGCCGCCCGTCGAGCCCTGCGTGTCGTCGTCATGCTCGTCTCCGCTCGTCCAGCTCTGGTCGATCTTCCGGCGATCTCTGGGGCGATCAAGGCCGCGCATCGTCGCGCCGGGCACCTGACCCGCACGACGATAGGGACGGATCGGTCGGCCAGCACCTCGAACGGGGATCCTTCTCCTCCGGATGCTCGCGCGCCGCCCCTGAGGCACAGTGCAAGAGGGGGTGCATGACCATGACGCACGAGCTCTCGACACTGCCGACCGTGGCCCGACGACCGGGGAGGCCCGGACCACGGCGCCGGCTCCGGCGCGCCGTGGTCGCGGCCGTCGCCGGCCTGCTGGCGGTGAGCGGCACCGTGGTGGCCGCGACGTCCGCCGAGGCCGCGGTCCCGTCGTCCTTCACGCTGACCGGCTCGGGCTTCGGCCACGGCGTGGGGATGCCGCAGTACGGCGCCTATCAGATGGCGCGGCAGGGATCGGCCAGCTGGAGCATCCTCCAGCACTACTACTCCGGCGGGAAGGTCGCCTGGAAGGACACGACCGGCAACAACATCCTGGTCCAGGTCTACGGCAAGGACCCGCTCGGGCGGTCCGGCTACGGCGACTCGAGGACGACGACCACGGTCACGGTGCGCGGGGGCGACTGGCGCCTCGCCGACGAGGACGGCAAGACCCTGGCCTCCGGCTCCGGCACGGAGACCTTCGCGGTCACGGTCACGGCCGGCGGACGGTCCCGGATCACGGTGAACGACAAGAGGTACTACGACCAGCTGCTGCGCATCACCTGGTCGGGCACCCGGTACTACAAGCCCACCGGGAAGACGGCGGTCGCGACGGTGTCCGGGGCGCACGGCTCGTACAAGCACGGCCGCCTCACGACGACGGCCCACGGCGGCGTCCCGAACATCACGAACGACGTGCTGCTCAACACCGAGTACCTGTACGGCATCGCGGAGATGCCGTCGTCGTGGGGCCTGAACGGGGGGCTGTCCGCCCTGGCCGCGCAGGCGATCACCGCCCGGTCCTACGTCATGACCAAGCCGCTCCTCGCCGCGTGCCGGTGCAACGTCGTCGACGACGTGCGCGACCAGTACTACTCGGGCTGGAAGAAGGAGAGCGAGGGCACGGACGCCAGGTACGGCAAGGTCTGGAAGAAGGGCGTCGACGCCACCACGTCCAGCCGCACCAGGGCCCGGGTGCTGACGTACGGCGGCAACGCGGTGGCCGCGCACTACTACTCGTCCAGCGGCGGGCGGACGGCGAACTCGGAGGACGTCTGGTCGTCGAAGATCGCCTACGAGCGTTCGGTGTCCGACCCGTACAGCAAGGCGGCGCCGGGCAACTCGTACGCGTCGTGGACCCGCACGCTCACCCAGTCGCAGGCCCGCGCCCTCTTCGGCCTGTCGAACGTGCAATCGATCAAGGTCACGGCGAAGTGGTCGAGCGGTCAGGCCCGCACCCTCACGGCGACGTCGTCGACGGGGAAGACGGCGACGGTCACCGGCAAGGCGGACACGATCCGGTCGACGGTAGGCAAGCGCACGACCGCCGGGTCGATGCCCGCGGCGTGGATCACGAAGATCACCGCGGTGTCCTAGGTCAGGGCCCGGGTCACAGCGGGCGGGCGTCGCTCTCCAGCAGCACGGGGACGCCGTCGCGCACCGGGTACGCCAGGGGCCGCTCGGGGTCGGTCGAGCGCAGCTCGGGCTCGCCGTCCGGCCCGACGGCGTCGACGAGCTCCGCGCCCGTCACCGGGCAGCGCAGGATCGAGCGCACCCACGGGTCGATCGAGCTGGTCATGCGTCCTCCGTCCGCACGAGCGACAGGACGTCGTCGCGCACCTTCACCATGATGTCCTCGTCGGCGGCCTCGACGTTGAGCCGCAGCAGCGGCTCCGTGTTCGACGCGCGCAGGTTGAACCACCACTGCGGGTGGCCGTCCCAGTGCGCCACGGTGAGGCCGTCGAGCCTGTCGACGTCCGCCTGCGGGTAGGCGCTCGCGTAGGCGTCGCGCACGCGCTCGGTCGCCGCGGCCGCGTCCGTCACGGTCGAGTTGATCTCCCCCGACGCCACGTACGGCGAGTACATCTCCGCCAGCGCCGACAGGGGGTGCGGCTGCCCGCCGAGCGCGGCCAGCACGTGCAGCGCCGCGAGCATCCCGGTGTCCGCGAAGAAGAAGTCGCGGAAGTAGTAGTGCGCGCTGTGCTCGCCCCCGAACACGGCGTCGTGCTGCGCCATCTGCGCCTTGATGAACGAGTGGCCCACGCGGGTGCGCACCGTCGTCGCGCCCGCGGCCTGCAGCAGGTCGGGCACGGCGCGGGAGGTGATGAGGTTGTGGATCACCGTGGGCGTGCGGCCCGCCTCGAGCTCCTTGGCCACCTCGCGCAGCCCCACCAGCGCCGTCACCGCGGACGGCGAGACCGGGTCGCCGTGCTCGTCGACCACGAAGCAGCGGTCGGCGTCCCCGTCGAACGCGAGGCCGAGGTCGGCGTCGTGCTCGACGACGGCGGCCCGCAGGTCCTCGAGGTTCTTCGGGTCCAGCGGGTTGGCCTCGTGGTTCGGGAAGCTGCCGTCCAGCTCGAAGTACAGCGGGACGACGTCGAGCGGCAGCGCCGGCAGACCGGCGGCGGTGCCCAGCACCGCGGGCACGGTGTACCCGGCCATGCCGTTGCCGGCGTCCACCACGACCTTGAGCGGCCGGATCCCCGACACGTCGACGAGGCCGCGCAGGAACGCCGCGTAGTCGGCCAGGGTGTCGACGTCGGAGACCGTGCCGGGCGTCACCGCGTCGTCGTCGGAGGGGTCGGTCGACGGGTCGTCGAGCAGGCGCTGCGCGAGCTCGCGGACGTCGGCCAGGCCGGTGTCCTGCCCGACGGGCCGGGCTCCCGCACGGCACAGCTTGATGCCGTTGTAGACGGCGGGGTTGTGGGACGCCGTGAACATCGCCCCCGGGGCGTCCAGCGCGCCCGACGCGTGGTAGAGCCCGTCCGTGGAGCACCGGCCGATCCGCACGACGTCGACGCCGGCCGCGGTGACGCCCGCGGTGAACGCGTCGACGAGCTCCGGCCCGGACTCGCGCATGTCGTGGCCGACGACGACCCGGGTCGCGCCCTCCGGTGCCGCCACCACGCGGGCGAAGGCGACGCCGATCGCGCGGGCCACGTCCGGCGAGAGCTGGTCGGGCACGGTGCCGCGCACGTCGTACGCCTTGATGATGTCGGCCAGGTCGATCGTCACGACCCACAGCGTACGTGCCTGCCGCGCCCCGGGGCGGGTGGTTCTGCGGGCGGACTTCCGGCGCGGGCGGCGCCGCGCGGGCGCACGTGTGGAAGGGTGGTCCCGTGCCTGAGCTCTACCCGCTGGAGAACACGGTCCAGCACGCCGACTGGGGCTCGCGCACGCAGATCCAGGGGCTGCTGGGCACCGAGCCCGACGGCACGCCGGCCGCCGAGCTCTGGCTGGGCGCCCATCCCAGCGCGCCGTCGCGGGTGAACGGCGACGGCTCCCTGCTGGAGCTCGTGCGCTCGGCCCCGGATGCGATGCTGGGCCGCCGGGTCGCGGACGACTACGGGCCCCGGCTGCCCTACCTGCTCAAGGTCCTCGCGGCCGAGCGGGCGCTGTCGTTGCAGGTGCACCCGAAGCCGCACGCCGCCCGCGCGGGGTTCAACCGGGAGAACCGCCAGGGCCTGCCCCCGGGCGACCCGGGCCGCTCGTTCCACGACGACCAGCACAAGCCCGAGATGGTCGTCGCGCTGACCGAGTTCGAGGGGCTCGCCGGGTTCCGGGCGCCGCGCGCCGTCCTCGACCTGCTCGACGGGCTCGACGGCGACCTCGTGGACGCCGTCCGCGCCGTCCTGCGGGACGACCGCTCCCCCGGCGGCGTCAAGGCCGCGTTCTCCCGCCTCGTCGCCGCGCGTCGCGACCCGGGCGCGCCCGCCGACGTCGCGACCACCGTCGCGTCCGTCACCGCGCGCCTGGCCGGGGGCTCGCCGTCGTCCCGCGCCGACGCGACCGTGCTGCAGCTCGCCCAGCAGCACCCGGGCGACCCCGCCGCCCTCGCGTCGTTGCTGCTCAACCGCGTGACGCTCGACCCGGGCCAGGGTCTCTTCCTCCCGGCGGGCGAGGTGCACGCGTACCTGTCCGGGCTCGGGGTCGAGATCATGGCGTCGTCGGACAACGTGCTGCGGGCGGGCCTCACCTCGAAGCTGGTCGACGAGGCCGCCCTCGTCGAGTGCGCGTCGTTCGTGCCGCGCCCGCCGCAACCGCCGCGCACGCGCTCCGCGGGCGGGCGGGGCCAGGTGACCACCTACCGCGCCCCGGTGCGGGAGTTCGCGCTCACGGTGGCCGACGTCGACCCGGCCGAGGACGTCGAGCTGCCTGCCGAGGGACCCCGGATCGTGCTGTGCCTCTCCGGCGACCTCAAGCTCGCCGCCGAGGGCTGCCCCGCCCCCGCGACCCTGCACCGGGGCGGCTCCGTGTTCGTGCCGCACGACGCCGGGGAGCTCAGGCTGTCGGGTGCCGGGCACGCGGTGTGCGCCTGGGTCCCCTGACCGGGCCGAAGCGACGACCGCGACGCGTCAGTCGGCCTCGCGCAGCACGCGCAGGTGGCCGCGACGGGCGGTCTCGGTGACCGACGACGGCTCGCCCGCCGGCTCCTGGCGCACTCGCCCCGCCTCGCGGACGGCCTCCGCCAGCGCGGACAGGTCGTCGGGCGACGGGGCCGGCTCCTCGAACGCGGGGGTGAGGCGCACGACCTCCCACCCGCGGGGCGCCGTCAGCCCTTCGGCATGCTGGGCGCACAGGTCGTAGCTGTGCGGCTCGGCGTGCTGCGCGAGCGGACCCAGCACGGCCGTGGAGTCCGCGTACACGTACGTGAGCGTCGCGACGGCGGCATGCGTGCATGCCGTGCGCGAGCACTGCCTCACCGATCTCACGCGGGGAGAATACGCCGCGGCCGGGGGCGCGTGCGTGGGGCTCGCCGGTCGGTGCGGGTCGTGACCGCACCGTGACCCCGTCAGCGACGACGGGACGGGGCGTCGGGACCGACCTCGGGACCGGCTTCGGGACCGGCTCGGGGCCGACGTCGCGATCGGCCGTAGGCTCGACGGGTGCAGCACGCCCCCCGCCCCGAGCACCGCCCCGAACCCGCTCCGGCACCCGGCCCCGCTCCCGACCCCGCCGCCGTCCCCCCGGTCCGTCGCCGCGACCGCCGCGGCCGCGGGGTGCGCGGACCGCTCCTGCCGCCGGGGATGCCGGCGTACCGCACCCGCGCGGAGCAGTTCGACGACCTGGTGCTCGACGTCGTCGAGCTGCTGCAGCGCCGCTGGGGCCCGCAGCTCGCGGGCACGGAGTTCGCCGTCGAGGACGTGCCGCCGTCGGAGCCCGCACCGTGGGAGTCCGACGGCGTCCCGCTGGGCCGCTGCTTCCCTGCCGAGTCCGGCCGGCCGGCGCGCGTCGTGGTGTACCGCCGCCCGGTGGACTTCCGCGCCGCCGACGACGCCGACCGCGCCGACCTGGTGCGCGACGTCGTCGTCGAGCAGGTGGCGCACCTGCTGGCCCGCACGCCCGAGGAGATCGACCCCGGCTACGACTCCTGACCTCGACCTGTCAGCCGGCGTCGACGGTGCGCACCTCGACGGCGCCGGGGGTCGTGACGGCGGCGGTCGGGGCGACGGCGGCCAGCAGGGCCCCGGAGTCGTCCGTGCCGTCGTCGGCGCGCAGCACGGCGGCCCACGTGACCGCCAGGTCGGCGCCGCCCCCGTCGGCGCGGTCGACGCTCACCCCGGCGGGCACGGCGCCCTCCGCGACGACGTCCTCGAGCGCGACGGGCGTCGTCACCCCTGCGGTGAGCTCGACGTCCTCGCTGCCGATCTCGGCGCCCGACGCGTCGTAGACCCGCACCGTGACGCCCGCCGTGCCCTCGGGCTCGGCGTCGGGGCCGCGGTCGGGCGACACGGCGGCGAGCGTGAGGCCCGTCCGCACGCCACCCGGCACGGCCAGCTGGCCCGCGGCTCCGGCGCCGTCCGACGAGCGGACCGGCTGGGCCGCCGACCACGCCACGTCGTACGGGGTGCCGTCCACCACGGAGTCGTCCGGCTGTCGTCCCGGCTGGTCCGTCCGTGCGGCGCCCACGACGGGCACGTCCGCGTCGACGACCATCGTGTACCAGCCGTCGGGCAGCCCTCCGAGGGGCACGTCCGTCACGGCGCCGGCCTCCAGCTCGACCTCGTCGGCGCCGCGCAGCACGACCGGCCCCGACGGCCCGTACACGGTGACCCGCGCCGTCCCGTCCTTCTCGCCGGGCGCCAGGAGCCGCAGCCGTGGGGCGTGCGGGTCGTCCACCGCCTCGCCCCGGCTCCGCACCGCCCCGACCGCGAGCGACTCCCGCGGCGACGCGCCGGCCGTCAGCAGGTCCACCCCGGCGGGCAGCAGGCCGTCGATGGCCTGGGTCTGCAGGCTCGCGTTGACCCGGGCCCCGGCCGCGCGCACGTTGACCGCGAGACGGCCCTGCTCCGGCGCCACGGACTCCAGCCGGGTCGTGACCTGCTCGTGGGGCGCGACGGTGAACGTCCCCTGGCCGCCGAGGGCGACGGGGCCGCCCGGCCCGTACACGTCGAGGGCCACCGTGGCGGGCTGCTCCGACGGGTTCTGCACCGTGAGCGTGGCGGTCGAGCCCACCTCCGTGCTGCCGCCCACCAGCCACTGCGACGTCGACGGCGCGGTGCACGCGCCCGCCCCGAGCCCGCGCAGGTCTCCCTGCGTCGTGACCGACCCCATCGTCCCGGCCGCGCGGAACGGCTCGTCGACCACCGGCGTCGCCCGCAGCACGCGGGTGGCGTCCACGCCACCCTGCCAGGCGGCCGCGGCCTCGCCCGTGGCGAGCTCCTCCGAGTCCTTGCCCCCGAGGGCCGTGGTGCGCGCGCCGTCCTCCGCACTGCCCAGGACGAACGCCCCGAGGCCGCTGGTCGTCGGCACCGGCGTCGCGTCGAACTGCTGGTCGCCGACGTCGGCACCGTCCGGCAGCGCGACCGGCGTCGGGCAGACGAGCGTGGCGTCCGCCGGCTGCACCCCGACGGTGCGCGTCCCCGCGGCCACGGCCTGCTGCTCCGCACCCGTCCACGACTGCGCCCACTGGTCGCCCAGCACGGCCACGGCCGCCAGCGCACCGACGGCCACCACCCCGGTGACCGCCGCCGCCGTGGCGCGCACGCCGCGCGGCACCCGGGTCGTCCGCACGTCTTCGCCCGCCTTCCCGGCGCCCTTCCGGGGCGCCGTCATCGTCCCCGCCGCCGTCCGACGGGCAGCGCCAGCAACGCGTGCACCAGGAGGACCAGCCCCGCGGCGGCGAGCCAGGCGGTCCGGTGCGGCGCCTCGAACCACACCCGCACGCGGCCCGCCTCGGCGCCGACCGCGAACGCCTGCGTCCCCCCGGCGTCCTCGGCCGGGAGCCGCCGCCCGTCGAGCGTCGCGTGCCAGCCGGAGTCCGCCGTCTCCGCGATCCGCAGCGTGCGGTCCTCGCCGCCCTGGGCGAGCCGGCCGCCGGCGCTCGTCCCGTCGGACGGCGCCGTGCGCACCGCGTCCTTCGGCGCGAAGAACGGCGTGGGCGCGGCGTCGCCGCCGTCGCCCTCGAGCACGGTCGCCCAGCCCGGCGCGGGGCCGTCGGTCGTGACGCGCCAGACGAGCGTGCCCTCCTCGGTCACGCGGGCGAGGCCCGGGACGAGGTCGAGCGTGGTGGCGAGCTCCGCGTCGCCGCCGGCGGGGACCTGCACGGCCCCGATGCCGAGCGCCGCGAGCCGGTCGACGACGTCGGTGGAGCGTCCGGTCGCGACCTCCGCCACGACCTGGTCCAGCAGCGCGGTGTCGGTGCGCTCGGCGCCGCCCACCAGGCCGGCGGCGCGGGCGCGCACCACCGTGGAGGAGTCCTCGAGCCGGGTGCCGTCCGCGTGCAGCAGCGCGTAGTCGACCACCGCCGCGCCCGACGCGTCGGCGCCGCCCCCCGGCTGCACCCGGTCGAGCTGCAGTACCCGGGCCGACCGTGGGGGCGCCTGCATCTGGGTGCCGACGGCGGGCACCACGGCGGTCTCGGCCGCACTCAGGTCGCCCACCCGGCCGCCGGTGGAGCCGAGCGCCCACGACGCGAGCTGCGCCGCCGGCAGCGCGAGGGCCACGACGGCGACCGCGACGACTCCCGCGGACGCGGCCCTCCGTGTCCCCCGCGCGTCCCGGGCGACGGGCTCCGCCGTGGGCACCCGTCCCGTCGACGGCAGCGCGCAGATCGCGGCGGCGCCCAGCGAGAGCAGCAGGACCGACAGCCCGACGCCGGGCCAGCCGGTCACGCTCGCGGCCGTGCCGTCGCCCGCCGACCCGCTCGCCACCGCCGTCGCGACGGCGAGCACGGCCGTCGTCAGGCCCGCCGCCCCGGCGAGCCACGCCAGGCGCACCCCGCGCACGGCCCGCGGCCGCACCAGCGCGACGGCCGCCAGCACCAGGACGGCGCCGCCCAGCAGGGCCGGACCCACGACGGCGACCCGCCCGAGCGTGCCGTCGGTCCCGAGCCAGGGCTCGAACCACGCGGTGTCCCCGGGCAGGCCGAGCAGCAGCTCCACCGCCGTCGGCGTGCCGGACGCGACCAGCGGGGCGCCGGGCTCGGCCAGGAGCAGGCGCCACCCGCCGTCCGACCAGGTGCCGAGCACCTCGCCCCAGAACGGCAGCGGCACGACGACGGCCGGCAGCAGCACCAGCAGCAGCGACCGCCACGCGCGGCGCACCAGCAGCGCGCCGACCCCGATCAGCACCACGGCCACGGGGAGCAGCACCGGGGCGGCGCACACCGCGACCGCGAGCAGCAGCCCGGCGGCACCGGCGGCACCCAGGGACCCGCGACGCCGTCCGGGCGCGAGCGCGACGTCCCGCGCCTGCACCCCCACGGTGCGCAGCACGGCGACGAGCAGCCACGGCAACGTCAGGTGCACGACGACCGCCCCGAGCCGGCCCGAGCCCAGCGACGCGAGGAAGCCGGGCGCCGCCGCCCAGGCGAGCGCCGCCACCGCGCGCACCACGACCGACCGCGTCAGCGCGCCGGCCGCGAACCAGCCGCCGAGGGAGGCCAGCGGCAGCGCGAGGAGGACCAGCGCGTTCACCGCCGTCTGCAGCCCGCCGCCCGCGAGCACGGCGAACGCGGTGAGCGGTACGAGCAGCGGGTCGGCGGGCGCACGCACCCCGAGGCCGTCGCGCACCCAGCCCGACGTCGCCGCCTCCCAGACGTCGCCCACGGTGCCGGGCGCCGGCAGCAGCCCGCCGCCCACGACCCGGCCGCCGTCGGCCAGCACGCCCTGCCACGGGCCGAAGAGGGCGACGTCGAGCGCCACCACCGCGACCGCCACGACCGCCAGCACCGTGCGGCGCGTGCGCCCGAGGCGCCGCAGGTCGGCCCGCTCCAGCTCGCTCGGCGCCCACCGGGCGCGCTGCGCCTCCGCGCGGGCCAGGCGCGCGTCGCGGCGTTCGCCGGCCACCTGCCGCCACGTGCCGAGCAGCGGCGTCAGCACGCGGCGCGGAAGGCGGCGGGTGCGCGCCGCGCGGCGTCGGGCACGGTAGAGCGGCACCAGGCGCAGCGTCGTGACCACGGCCGCCACGAGCTCGTCCCGGGCGTGCGCGGGCCGCTTGAGCGCCAGCCGGTACATGGCCGCGAACGGCGCCCACAGGAGGGTGGCGAGCCAGACGAACGGCAGCAGCGGCAGCGGTGTGTCGACGAGGCGCAGGTAGAGCTGGCTGCGGCGGCGGGCGTAGCGGGACGCCTCGAGGTCGGGCGCCAGGGCCCCGCGTCCGCGGAGGCCGAGCAGCGAGGCCTGCGCGTGCTTCACGACGGCGTCGGGCACCACGACCACGCGGTGGCCGGCGAGCCGGGCCCGCCGGCACAGGTCGAGGCCGTCGCCGAACGGGCCGAGCTCCGGGTCGGTGCCGCCCAGCTCGGCCCAGACGTGCGCCCGCACGAGGGCGCCTGCCAGCCCGACGGCGAGCACGTCCTCGCGGGCGTCGTGCTGCCCCTGGTCGATCTCGGTGTCGTCGATGCCGGTCATGCGGCGGCCGAGCGGCGACACGGTGCTGCCGACCTCGATCAGCATGCTCGCGTCGGGCGCGGGCGTGCCGTCGGCGGCCACCGGCCAGCGGCGCTGCTTGCAGCCCGCGACGGCCACGGCGCTCGAGTGCTCGACGGCGCGCAGCAGGCGGGACAGGGCGTCGGGCTCCGGGGCGGAGTCGTCGTGCAGGATCCACAGCCAGCCGGTCTCGGGGACGCCGACGACCTCCTGGGCGCGGTCGACCGCCTCGCCGAGGCTGCGGACCCCGGACGCCGCGACGAAGCGGGCGCCGCCGAGGCGCAGATCGGGATGCGCGGCGGACTCCGACGCGCCGACGTCGACCACCACGACCTCGTCCGCTGCACGCTCCTGGAGCGCGAGCGCGTCGAGGGTGGCGTCGAGGAATCGGGTGCGGCCGCGGGTCACGACCACGGCCGTCACGGTGACGACCAGAGGGACGGCTCCGGTGCCGTCGAGGGTGCGGTCGCCGGCGGGCGCGACGGCGACGGTCGCGCCCGTGGGGGCGACCTCCCCGCCGGGGCGGGCTGGGATCGGGTGCGGAGCAGTCATCCTGCCCGCCATGATGCGACGGGCCCCGATCCGGTCGTGGGATATCCGTCCCGAGCGTGTCGGGCCGGACATCCGGTCGGGCGTCGGGTCAGACGGCGCGGCGCTTCAGCTTGCGCCGCTCCCGCTCGGAGAGCCCGCCCCAGATCCCGAAGCGCTCGTCGTTCGCGAGCGCGTAGTCCAGGCACTCGGCCCGGACCTCGCAGGACGTGCAGACCTTCTTGGCCTCACGCGTGGACCCGCCCTTCTCCGGGAAGAAGGCCTCCGGGTCCGTCTGGGCGCACAGCGCCCGTTCCTGCCACCCCAGGAGCGTCTCGTCGTCGGTCGTAGCGTCGCCGAACAGCGGGAGCACCGGCGCCACGCGCTCGGGCTCACGGCCGACGTCTGACGGGAAGACCCCCCGGTCCCCATCGAGCAAATTCCACATGGCGTGCCCCTCCATGCCGTTCTCTAGGGAAACTGCATACCTGGAATTACACGCGTGTCTTTCGGAGGCGTCAAGTCGAAATGTGCTAGTGATTGCGATCTCCACTGCCCATTCACACGAGTGCCGGCCTGTGCTGGTCCGGGCACTCGTAGGCTGACCTGCGTGAACCCGCTCCCCACCGCCGGCCGCACCCCCACGACGATCTCCCAGATGATGGATCTCGTCCTGTCGGACCCGGGGCGTCCCCGCCTCACGTGGTACGGCGACGGCGGCGAACGCGTCGAGCTCTCGGGCGCCGTCCTCCAGAACTGGGTGAGCAAGACCGTGAACCTGCTCGTGGAGGAGTTCGACGCCGCGCCGGGCACGGTCGTGACGCTCGACCTGCCCCCGCACTGGCGCGGCGTGCTCTGGGCGCTGGCCGCCTGGCGCTGCGGCGCCACCGTGGAGCCCGCCGGCGACACCCCCGCGACGGGAGGCGACGTCGTCGTCACCGCGCGTCCCGACGCCTGGGCCAGCGTGCTCGCCGGGCCCGGTGCCGCCGACCTCGTGGCGGTCGCGCTGCCCGCGCTCGCCCGGTCGTTCGACGGCGACCTTCCGCCCGGCGCCGTCGACGCCGCGGGCGCCGTGATGACCTACGGCGACGTCATCGGGTGGGCCCCCGAGACCGACCCGGCCGCCGTCGCGCTGGACGCCCCCGACGGCACGGTCGCGTTCGCGGACCTGGTGCCGGGCACCGGCGTCCCGGGTGCCCGGGTGCTCGTCGACGGCGCCCGCCCGCTGGGGGGTCTGCTGCGCGAGCTGCTCGCCGTCTGGGCCGCCGACGGCTCCGTGGTCCTCGCCTCCGCCGCCACCGCGGCCGAGCTCGCGGCCGACCCGGCCCGGCTCGACCGCCTGCGCGAGACCGAACGCGTCACCGCCTGACGAGCACCTCGTGCGGGCGCTTCCTCGTGGCTCAGGAGGCGGCGCGGCCCCAGGCGACCAGCCCGGTGCCGGTGCGCGGGAACGCGCGCTGCGCGACGCGGAACGGCCAGGTCGCGGCGGCCACGAGCGAGCCCTGCGCGGCCGTCGACGGCTGGAACAGCCGCCCGCTGCGGGCGGTGCGGTCCGCCGTGCTGCCCTCCTCGCGCAGTCCGGGCCGACGGCGCGCGAGCTGGTTGCGCGCCGCCTCCAGCGCGTACCCGAGCGGGACGCCGTACAGGCGCAGGCCGACGTCGGTCAGGCCGGCGTCGCGCAGCAGGGCCACGAGTGCGGCGGGGTCGTAGCGGCGGAAGTGCCCGACGGCCTCGTCCATCGGGCCGTACCGGCGCTGCCAGGCAGGGGTGGACAGCAGCAGGGTGCCGCCCGGTCGGAGCCGCGCGGCCCACTCGCGGAGCGCCGCGGCGTCCTCCTCGATGTGCTCGATCACCTCGAACGCGCACACGAGGTCGAAGCGCTCGGCGGCGGGCAGGGAGTCGAGCGGTCCCTGCACGACCGTGCCCGGCACCCCCGCCTCGACGAGGCGCTGCTCGGCGGTGCGCGCGCTGTCGGCGTCGAGCTCGACGCCCGTGTACGCCGCGGCGCGGGCGGCGAGCCGGACGCCGACCGCGCCCTGGCCGCAACCCACCTCGAGCACGCGGCCGGCGGCCCCCGGCAGCAACGGTTCGACGACGTCCCACCGCAGGCTGCCGTACAGCGTGAGCGGTGGCAGGGACGCGGCGGGGTTCGGCACGGGCATTCCTTCGTCCTCGACGGCTCGGTCAGCGGCACCAGCGGCTTGCAGCCGGTCATGGTCGGCCGGGGCCAGCCTGCCAGCACGGCGGCCGTGGCGGCACCACGCCCCGCCGCGCGAGCGGCGCCTCCTCGGGGCGCCTACCGCGGACGCGCGAGCGCGCCGAGGCCGGCGAGGGCGAGGTCGGCGAGCGTCACCAGCACGCGGCTGACCAGCACCAGCAGCAGCACCGCGGCGTGCGGCAGCGCTCCGGACAGCACCGCGAGCAGCACGAGCTCGCGCGCGCCGGCGCCGGCGGGCACGACGACGACGAGGAACCCGACCACCCACGCCAGCGCGTAGCCGCCGACGGCGAGCGCGACGCCCTGCGCGTCGGGCGGCATCCCGAGGCCGACGGCGAGCACCCACACCTGCGCCCCCGCGAGCAGCCACCCGGCCACCGACCACAGCGTGGCGGCGCCGAGCCCGCGCCAGCCGAGCGGGCGGTCGAGCGGGGGGCGGCGCGCGACCCGCAGCGCCCACGCGACCAGGCGGTTGAGCACGGGCGGCAGCAGGACGACGGCGACGGCGGGCAGCGCCCACAGCACCGGCCCGGCGGCCCCCAGCGCCCCGGTCGCGACGAAGGGCAGCGCGACCAGGCCGACGACCGCGCCGGACACGACGCCGACGAGCGTCGCGACCGCCGTCGTCGTCACGGACGTGCGGCGCGCGATCCCGTGGTCGACGCCGAGCTCCGCCGCCGCGACGACGTTCCACACCCCGCCCGGCACGTACTTGCCCAGCTGGCTCAGGCCGAACACCCGCAACGCGACCCGCAGCCCGGTCGGGGCGCCGAGGTCGGCGAGGACGACGCGCCACGACACGAAGGTGCACAGTACGAAGGCGACCGACAGCACGAGCGCGACGGCGAGCCGCTGCCAGGAGAGCTCGGCGGCCGCGCGGGCGAGGTCGTCCCCCGCGGCGACGACGGCGTACACCGCGAGCCCGAGCGCGAGGACGAGGAAGCCCCAGCGCACCCACGGCGACCGCAGCACCGCGAGCACCCGGGCGAGCCGCCCGGACGGCGCCCCGGTCTCGCCCGTCGCGCCGCCCGTCGCATCGCCCGTCGCATCGCCCGTCGCATCGCCCGTCGCATCGCCCGTCGCATCGCCCGTCGCATCGCCCGTCATGGCCGGACCCCGCGCGACGCGAGCAGCCGGACCAGCGGGCGGACGACGGCGGCGGGCCGGGCGAGGTCCCGCCCGGCCGCCGCGCGGGCCCTGGCGGCGGCGAGGGCGACCGGGTCGCGCAGGGCGAGCAACCGGTCCGCGAGCGCCGCCGGGTCGGCGGGCGGGACCAGCTCGAGGTGGTCGCCCAGCAGCCGCCGCTGCGGCTCCGTGTCGGAGGTGACGACCACGCAGCCGGCGGCGAGGCCCTGGAACACCTTGTTCGGCACGACGCGCAGCCCCTTGGGGGTGGCGGAGAAGATCCCGAGGCAGACGTCGTGGGCGGCGGCGACGGCCGGCAGGTCGGCGGGCTCCACCCAGTCGCGCCAGGTGATCCCGGGGGTGCCGCGCAGCCGGTCGCGCACGGACGGGAGGTCCTGGCCGGAGCCGACGAGCGTGACCTCCAGGCCACGCCCGCCGCGGGCGGCGTCCTCGGCCGCCCGCGGCAGCGCGGCGGCCAGCGCCTCGGCGAGCACGTCGGTGCCCTGCAGCGGCGTGAAGAGACCGAAGAAGACGACGCGCAGGGGCCGGGCGTCCACGGGCGCGGCAGCGTCGGCAGGGGCGGCGTCGAACCACTCCTGCGGCGCCCCGACGGGCACGACGAGCCCGCGGGCGGCGCGGGATCCGGCGAGCTCGCCGAGCATCCGCAGGTGCTCGGTGGTGTCCAGCAGCACGACGTCGGCGCACGACGTGGCGACGCGGTCCAGGCCGCGCAGCAGCGTGACCCGCGCCCCGCGCGCGCCGCGGTCGGTGGCGGTGTCGCCCGCGAAGACGAGGTGGTCCAGCAGCACCGGGGTGCGGCCGAACAGCAGGCGGGCGAGCACGACGTCGAAGTGGCCGAGATAGCCGACCAGCACCGCGTCCGGGCGCCCGTGCGCGCGGCGGTGCGCCACGACGTCGCCCGTGAGCAGCACCCAGCAGCGCAGCAGCCGCACCAGCAGGCCGGGCAGGCGCCACGGCTGGCGCAGCATCCGCACCCGCTCGGCGGTGCTCAGGCCGAGCGGTCGGTCGAGCTCGCGCACCGTGTACCCGTGGGCGCGCAGCCCGTCGACGAGCACGCCGACGCGCGGGTGCCGGGCGGCGTCGTACGTGCCGAACGCGACGATCACGCGTGCGCGTCCTCGTCGTCCCGCGCCGGGGTCGCGGCGCCGCCGCGGGCGCCGTCGTCGGGCCGCGGGCCGTACTGGAGCTCCTTGACCCGCTCGAGGGTCTCCTCCATCAGGGTGCGGTTGGTGCGCAGCAGGTCGGCGACGACGAGCAGCGCGAGGCACAGCAGCGCGCCGACGAGCATCGCGCCGGCGAAGACGAGCGACTGCACGTGGCCGCCGGCGTCCCCCTGGGCGAGGAAGACGAGGAACCGGACGGCGGGCACGGCCGCCGCGACGAAGAACACCGCGAAGAGCGTGAGGAACACCAGGTGCGGGCGGAACATGATCCACGACCGCACGATCGCCTTCCCCGACCGGGCCATGTGCTGCCAGATGTTGGCGAACAGCCGCGACTCGCGCGTCTTCGCGTTGGTGGTGATCGGCAGGCTCGCGATCCGCAGGCGCTTGTTCCCCGCCTGGACGATCGTCTCCATGGTGTAGCTGAACTGGGTCACGACGTTCAGCCGGAGCAGCGCGCCCCGCGAGTACGCGCGGAAGCCGCTCGCGGCGTCGGGCAGCGACGTCCCGGCGGCCGCGCTGACGACGCGGCTGCCGAACCGCTGCATCCGCTTCTTGAACGGGGAGAAGTGCTCGATCGTCGCCGTCTGGCGGTCCGCGACGACGATGTCCGCCTCGCCCGCGACGATCGGCGCGACCAGGTCGCCGATGCGCTCCGACGGGTACTGGTTGTCGCCGTCCGTGTTGACCACGACGTCGGCCCCGTGGGCGAGGGCGTAGTCGACGCCGTCGCGGAACGACCGCGCCAGCCCTCGCGTGCTGGTGTGCCGCACGACGTGCCGCACGCCGAGCCGGCGGGCGACCTCCGCCGTGCCGTCCGTCGACCCGTCGTCGATCACGAGGACCTCGACGCTGTCGAACCCCTCGACCTCGCGCGGGATCGTGGCGAGCACGAGCGGGAGCGTCCCGGCCTCGTCGAGGCACGGGATCTGGACGAACAGCTTCATCGCGCATCCTTCGGGGCGCCGGGAGCCGCCGGCGGCAGCGTGCCGGGGGCCGGGTCGATCTACGACGCCGCGAGTCTACGGGGCCACAGGAGCCCGACGACCAGGCCCCCGAGCAGCACGGCGCCCGCGACGGCCAGCAGGGCGACGAGCGCGGGCTCGGGCAGCGGGCTCCAGGCCAGCCACCGGTCCACGGCGTCGCCGAAGGTCTCGCCGGGCCCCCGGTAGAACGCGTCGAACGCCCACAGCAGGCCGCCGACGGCGGCGGCGAGCGCGAGCGTCACGACGACCGGCACGCCGCGGGCGAGGCGCCGGTCCGAGCGCCGCGCGAGCTGCCAGGCCGCGATCGCCACCGCCGTCGCGAGCGCGACCACGCCGCCGAAGACGTACCGCCCCTGGATCGCGACCAGGCGGCCGGTCTCGGCGTGGAAGTCCCAGGCGTTGTACGCGACGCCCGCCGCGAGCGCGGCGGGGGTGAGCAGCACGACGACGGCGGTCCGGCGCGCGCCGGGCAGGACGAGCGCCACGAGCGACGCGGCCATGAGCGCCACCGTCCCCCAGACGATCCATGCCCCCGCGAGGTGCACCTCGAGCCACGACAGGTTCCCGAAGAACGACTGCGCGAGCCGGCCCGCGATGATCGACGGCACGTCGGCGTCGGGCACGGTCGCGAGGATGGTCAGCTCGCGGGGCCGGCCGACGGGCTGCACGGCGCCGAGGGTGATCACGTTGCGCACCCACCACCACCCGCCGACGGCGAGCGTCACGCCCCCGGCGACGGCGAGGAGGCCGAGCCGGCCGGGCCAGCGGCGCCCGCGCGCGAGCGCGTACGCCGCGACCACCATGGGCACCGCGAACGCCAGCATGACCTTGGTGAGCAGGCCGAGGCCGAGCACGACGCCGATCGCCACGGCCACGCGCCACCGCAGGTCCCCCGTGACCACCCGTACGGCGAGGTACGTCGCGGCGGCGCACGCCAGGACGACGAGGGCGTCGTTGTTCACGGCCCCCATGACGTGCCCGAGCTGCGGCAGGAGGAGGGGGAACGCCCCGGCGACCAGGCCCGCGGACGGCGACCCCGTGGCCCGGCGTGCCGACTCGGCGGCGAGGGGTACGACGAGCGCGAGCAGCAGCGCGTCCAGGAACCGCAGCGCCAGCGTGACCTGGTCCCAGCGGGCGTCGGTGAGCCCCGTCGCGTGCAGCACGCCCGCACCCAGGGCGTAGTAGAGCGGCGGGTGCTGCGTCATCTGGTCCACCTCGGTGCCCGACGACGCGTCGCCCAGCGCGTTGCCGGCGTCGAGGCGGGTGCGGTCCTCGCGCGGCACGGGCACGACGTCGACGAACTGGCGGGCGTCCTCGCGGTGCTGCCACCTGCCGGGCAGGTCGGCGGGGTACCCGGCCTCGTCGACCGCTTCCGCGATCGCCGGGGAGAAGTAGGCGTCGCCGGGCGGCGGCCAGCCGCCGCCGTACGCGATCCGCAGCACGCTGTTGACGTGGTTCTGCTCGTCGGGCGACCGGAACAGGGGCGTGACTGCGGCCCACACCACCGTCCACGCCGCGACGACCAGCGTGAGCGCGGCGACGGCACGCCGGTAGCGCCGTCCGGCGGGGGGCCGCGCGGTGCGCGTGCGGGGATCAGGGGTGCCGGTCGCCGCGGGAGCCGGGCGCGCGTGCGGCGTCGTGTCCGTCACGACCACCAGTCTCCCCCAGGATCCCGTTCGACGACGGGCTGCGGACCAGCGCCGACGTTCGACCCACACATTTCCTCTACCGTCCCGGTCCTCGGGCACCGCAGCGGCGTGACACCGACCCTCTATGCTCGCTTCCCGTGACCCGCACCACCCCACGCCACGTCGCCTCGCGCCCCGGCACGACCACGGGGCCCTCGCACGCCCGCGCCCTGCGCCGGCACACGGTCGCGCGCACCCTGGGGATGGGGCTGACCGCGGTCCTGGCGTTCGTCGCCGTCGGCGGCGCGACCGCGGCGGTGAAGCTCACCGGCAACATCACCGCCGTCGACTCCGACAAGCTGCTCGGGGCGGACCGGCCCGAGAAGGTCATGCCGGAGGACCCCAACGCGGACATGCCGCTGAACATCGTGCTCATGGGCTCCGACAGCCGCGGCGGCGACAACGCCGACATCGTGGGCGACGGCACCCAGGGCGCCCGCTCCGACACGACGATGATCATGCACATCTCGTCCGACCGGTCCCGCGTGGAGATGCTGTCGATCCCCCGGGACACGACGATCGACATCCCGTCGTGCCCGACCTCCTCCGGCGGGCAGACCTCGCCCGTGTCCCGCTCGAAGTTCAACGGGGCCTTCGCCCAGGGCGTCCTGACGGGCGGCGACGTGGAGTCGGGCGCGCTGTGCGCGCAGAAGACCATCGAGACCATCACCGACGTGCAGATGGACGGCTTCGTCGTCGTCGACTTCGCCGGCTTCGAGAAGATGGTCGACGCGCTCGGCGGCGTCGAGCTGTGCATCCCGAACGACATCGACGCCCCGAAGGCCGATCACCTCGTGCTCTCCGCCGGCATGCAGGAGCTCGACGGCGACACCGCGCTCAAGTACGCCCGGGCGCGCACGGGCGAGGGGCTGGGCGACGGGTCGGACCTCGGCCGCATCGGCCGCCAGCAGGAGCTGCTGGCCGCCGTCGCCCGTCAGGTGATGAGCGCCGGCACGCTCGCCGACCCGACCAAGTCGCTGAAGTTCCTCGGCGCCGTGACCGGTTCCATGACGATGAGCAGCAACTTCGCGTCCATCCAGGGACTCGCCGGGCTCGCGTACAGCGCGCGCAACGTCCGCCCTGACACCATCGCGTTCATGACCGCGCCGTACATGTACGACCCGAACAACGCGGCGAACGTCCTGCTCACCGACGAGGCGGACGAGGTCTGGGACAACCTCAAGCACGACCGCCCGCTGAGCGACGCGATCGAGACCGAGTCCGACGACGCCAAGGACGGCGACAAGGACGGCGCGACGAAGGACGGCGCGACGAAGGACGGCGCGAAGGACGACGGCGGCACGGGCACGCAGGCCGCCGAGGGCACCGACGACGTCGACGCCACCCCGGTGGCGGACGACGACCCGGGTACGACGGGGGACGCCGAGGACGGCTCCGGCAAGGGCGAGAAGGACCCCGAGCCGAAGCGGACCCGCGACGCCGGCGAGGAGGCGTTCACGGGCGCCGACGTGACGTCGGTGTGCGGATGAGCGCGGGGGAACCATGAGCAACGACGACCAGCGCATCCCGCCGAGCTTCACGCCGTCCGGCGGCCGGTCCGACCGGCCCAGCGGCTCCGGCGACGCCATCCCCGTGGGCGGCGGGAACCGCCCGTCCGCACCGCCGACGGGCGGCCGCGTGGGCCGGCGCGACGACGCCGCCCCGGTCGAGCCGCGCGTGCGGCGCCAGTCGTCGCGCGAGATCCCGACGACACCGCCCGAGCGTCGTGGCAGCGCCCAGCAGAAGCCCCGGTCGTACGCGCCGCGCGGCTCCTCGGCGTCGGCCCCGGCCTCCCGTGCGCCCCAGTCGCGCGCTCCGCAGGCCCGGGAGGGCTCGGGCACGCGCGTGATGCCCGCGTCTGCCCAGGGCCAGGCGCGGCGCACTCCCCCGCCCGGCAGCGGCGGGGGCGCCGCGGCGGCGACCGCCGGGGGCGGCGGGTTCCGCGTGCGCAAGGGCCGCGTCGCGGGCCTCGTCCTCGTGCTGCTCCTGGTGCTGCTCCTGGCGTGGCCGATCGGCCTGGTCGTCTGGGCGAACGGCAAGATCCAGCACGTCGACGCCCTGTCCGACGCCAAGGGCACGCCCGGCACCACGTACCTGCTCGCCGGCTCCGACGCGCGCGGCACGGGCAGCGTCGCCGACGACGGCACCGAGGGTGCCCGCACCGACACGATCATGGTGCTGCAGAAGCCGCGGAGCGGGCCGGCCTCCCTCATCTCGATCCCCCGCGACACGTACACGGAGATCCCGGGCCACGACCCGAACAAGATCAACGCGGCGTACTCCTTCGGCGGCGCCCCGCTGCTCGTCGAGACGGTCGAGGGGCTCACGGGCCTGACGATCGACCACTACGTCGAGGTCGGGTTCGGCAGCGTCGAGGAGATCGTCGACGCCGTCGGCGGCGTCGAGCTCTGCTACGACCACGACGTCGACGACCCGAAGAGCGAGCTGACGTGGGAGGCCGGCTGCCACATGGCCGACGGCGAGACCGCGCTCGCGTTCTCGCGCATGCGCTACTCCGACCCGAAGGGCGACATCGGCCGGGCCGAGCGGCAGCAGCAGGTCATCGCCGCCGTCGCCGCGAAGGTCGTCAAGCCCAGCGTGCTGCTCAACCCGGTCAACCAGGTGCAGCTCGTCAACGCCGGCACCGACGCCCTCACCGTGGACGAGAAGACGGGCATCGTCGACCTCGGCCGCCTCGGCCTGGCCTTCAAGGCCGCCACCGGCCCCGAGGGCGTCACCGGCACCCCGCCGATCGCCAACCCGGGGTACGACCCGGGCACCGGCGTCGGCTCGACCGTGCTGCTCGACGAGGACAAGGTCGACCAGTTCTGGGCCGACGTCCGCGACGGCGAGCTGGAGGCCGGCAGCACCGTCGGGGGCATGCCCGGCTGATCCCGCGGTAGTCCCGAGCTCGCCGAGGTAGTCCCCGAGTTCGCCGAGGTCGTTCTCGCGCGCCCTCCCGGAGGCCGCGGCGCGGGGCATACTTTCCTCGCCGCGGTGCACCGTGCCCGGGCTGCCCGGCCGCGCGCCGGGCACGAGCCAGCCCGGAGGCGCCATGTCCGCGACCCCGACCCCTGACACCGCTCCGGCGACGTCCGCCGCGCGGGAGACGTCCCGCGCGCGGTTCCTCGGCGTCGTGGTGCCCCCCGCGCAGCGCCGCGACCTGGGCGAGCTGTCCGACCGCCTCGACCTGTCGTCGGGGGACGTGCGGGCCAAACGGTCCGCGTTCTGGGCGATGCTCGTGCTGTCCGGGATCATCGCGATCTCCGGCGTCGTCACCGACTCCACCGCCACCGTCATCGGGGCGATGATCATCGCGCCGCTGTCCACGCCGATCCTCGGCGTCGGGCTCGGGATCGTCACCGGGCGGGGCGGGCTCGTAGGCCGTTCCGCGCTGTACGTCGTCGGGGGCGTGGTGCTCGTCGTCGCCCTCGGCTGGCTGGTGGCGCTCGTGCTGCCGCAGACGTCGGACGTCGTCACCAACTCGCAGGTCACGGGGCGCACGTCTCCCGGCGTGGGCGACCTCGTCGCGGCGTTCGCCACCGGTTTCGCGGGGGCCATCGCCCTCGCGCGTCGCGACCTCGGCGACGTGCTGCCCGGCATCGCGATCGCCATCTCGCTGGTGCCGCCGCTCGGCGTGGTCGGGGTGTGCCTCGGCGCCGGCGAGCCGGCCCTCGCCGCGGGCGCGCTCCTGCTCTTCGGGTCCAACGTGGTCGCGCTCGTCGTGGCGTCCACGGTCGTGTTCTCCGGCGCCGGCTACGCCGCGGACGCCGCACAGGTGCGGCAGGACGCCGGCGGCCGGCGTCGCCCGCGCCGCGCCGTCCTGGTGGGCGCCGTCGCGGTGCTCGTGGTGGCGGTGCCGATGATCGCCAACACCGCCCAGTCGGTGCTGGCCGAGGTCTGGGCCGGGCAGGTCCGTGCCGCTGCCGAGGCCTGGCTCGCGGACACCCCGGACGCCGACGTCGAGGACGTCTCCTGGCAGGGGACCGACCTGGTGGTCGAGGTCCGCGGGCCGGGCGACGTGCCCGACGTCGCAGAGCTGCAGTCCGCCGTCGACGACCTCGTGCCGTGGGACCCGACCGTCACCGTCGTGCACACGGTGGGCGAGCGCGTGGAGGGCTGAGGACCGCTCCCCGGCCGACCCGCGCCGTCAGGCCGAGAAGCCCGTGCGGCGCGCGCCCTCGCGGGCGGCCCGCAGCGAGTCCCCCTTGGCCCGGGCGACGTCGGCGAGCTCGGCCTGGAACGCGACCATCCGCTCGCGCAGCGCGAGCGACCCGGCGTCGGTCCCTGCGGCGAGGATGCGCGCGGCGAGCAGGCCCGCGTTGCGCGCGCCGCCGATCGAGACGGTCGCGACCGGCACGCCGGCGGGCATCTGGACGATCGACAGCAGCGAGTCCATGCCGTCGAGATACCGCAGCGGCACGGGCACCCCGATCACCGGGAGCGGCGTCACCGAGGCGAGCATGCCCGGCAGGTGCGCGGCGCCGCCGGCGCCCGCGACGATCGCGCGCAGCCCCCGCTCGGACGCCGTGCGGCCGTAGTCGATCATCTCGGTCGGCATGCGGTGCGCCGAGACGACGTCGACCTCGACCTCGACGCCCAGCTCGGCCAGCGCGTCGGCGGCGGCCTCCATGACCGGCCAGTCCGAGTCCGACCCCATGACGATGCCGACGGCGGGCGTGCTCATGCGTGCTCCTTGGTGGTGGGGGTGCTCGGGACGGCGGCGGTGACGGTCTCGCCGCGCAGCAGCGCGGCGGCGTCGAGGGCGCGACGGCGGACCTCGTCGAGGTCGGTGCCGCTGACGTTGACGTGCCCGAGCTTGCGGCCCGGGCGGATGCCCTTGCCGTACAGGTTGACGCGGGCCTCGGGGAACTGTGCGAGCACGTCGGGCAGCGCGTCGGTGAGGGCGTCGAGGCTCGACCCGAGCACGTTGGCCATCACCGTCCAGGGCGCGCGGGCGGCGGTGTCGCCGAGCGGCAGGTCGAGCACCGCGCGCAGGTGCTGCTCGAACTGGCTCGTCACCGCGCCGTCGATGGTCCAGTGGCCGGAGTTGTGGGGGCGCATCGCGAGCTCGTTGACCCACACCGTGGCGGTGCCGTCGGCCTCCCGGGTCTCGAACAGCTCGACGGCGAGCACGCCCGTGACGCCGAGCCCCTCCGCCACCGCGACGGCGATCCGGCGCGCCTCGGCGTCCACGGCCGGGTCGAGGTCGGGCGCGGGCGCGACGACCTCCGCGCAGACGCCGTCGCGCTGGATCGACTCGACGACGGGCCAGGTCCGCACCTCGCCGGACGGACGCCGGGCGACCAGCGCCGCGAGCTCGCGCACGAACGGCACCTTCCGCTCCACCAGCAGGGGCGGGGCACCGTCGGCCGCGGCCTGCAGCCAGTCCGCGACGTCGTCCGGCGACGACACGACGCGCACGCCCTTGCCGTCGTAGCCGCCGCGGGACGTCTTCACCACGGCCTCGTGCCCGGCCTCCTCGGCGAGGAACGCGGCGAGCGCGTCGCGCGCGGCGGCCGGGTCGGTCGGCAGCGCGGCCCAGCGCGGGCACGGCAGGCCCAGCTCGGTGAGGCGACGCCGCATGACGATCTTGTCCTGCGCCTGCACCAGCGCGTCCGGGCCGGGGCGCACGGGCGTGCCGTGGTCGATGAGGTCCTGCAGCAGCGCGTTGGGCACGTGCTCGTGCTCGAACGTGAGCACCGCGGCCGGGGCGCGACCGTCGTCGGGGGTGATGAGCGCACGGATCGCGGCGTCGTCGCTCGCCACGCCGACCGGAGCGTCGGTGACGACCTGCGCGGCCGACGACGCCGGGTCCTCGACCAGCACCCGCAGGCCCACGCCCAGCTCGGCGGCTGCGGGGGCCATCATGCGGGCGAGCTGACCTCCTCCGACGACGGCGACGACAGGGGCGGAGGCAGTGGGTCCGGTCACGGGCATCGAGGATACCGGCCCCGCCGGGGGGTCAGCCGCCCTGGTGGTGCAGCCAGCCCCGCCGGCGGCCGCGCGACGAGATCGTCGTGCCCGGCGGCAGCACCAGGTGCGGGTCGAGCGTGCGCGGCACGCCCGCGAGGAAGAGCGCGAAGACCGGGGGCCGGCGCTGCACCAGGTCGAGCCGCCCGCCGTCGGCGGCGGCCAGGTCGCGCGCCAGGGCGAGGCCGAGGCCCGTGCTGCCGCCCGTCGTCGTGCCGCGCTCGAAGATGCGGGTCGCGACGTCGTCGGCCACGCCCTCCCCCTCGTCGGCGACCTCGATCGCGACCGCGCCGGTCGTGCCCGACGGGCGAGACCGCACCGTCGTCGTCCCGTCGCCGTACTTGAGCGAGTTCTCCAGCAGGGTCGCGATGATCTGCGCCAGGGCTCCCGGCGTCGCGAGCACCTGCATGCCGTCGGGGACCTCGATGACGAGCCGGCGACCGGCCCGCTCGAACGTCGGCGCCCACTCCTCCTCCTGCTGGTGCACGACGTCCGCCAGCACCACGGCCTCCGTCGTGCCGCCCTGCGACCGCCGCGACGCCGCGAGCAGGTCGTCCACGACGGTCACCAGCCGCTCCACCTGCTCGAGCGAGATGCGGGCCTCCTCGACGACCTCGGGGTCGTCGGAGGCGAGCGTGATCTCCTCGAGCCGCATCGTCAGCGCCGTCAGCGGCGTGCGCAGCTGGTGCGACGCGTCCTGGGTGAACTGCCGTTCCGCCGCGAGGCGTCCGGCGAGCCGGTCGGCGGACCGCGCCAGCTCCGCCGCGACGAGGTCGATCTCCTCGACGCCCGACGGCTCGAGGCGCGGGCGCACCTGGCCCGACCCCAGCTGCTCCGCGGACGCCGCGAGGTAGACCAGGGGCGCGGACAGCCGGTTCGCCTGCCACACCGCCACGGCGATGCCTGCCGCGATCGCGACGATGCCCGCGATGATGACCAGCACCACCGTCTGCGCGGACTTCACGTAGGCGCCGATGGCCGACACCGTCATCGACACGCCGACGTTCTTGTCGGTGAGCTTCGCCTTGTCGATCGTCGGCGGGGAGACCGGCTCGCCCGCCGTCAGCTGGGTGCCGTCCGGCAGCGTGACGACGACGTACGCCGGCAGGTCGCCCTCGCTGCCCTCGGCCGCACGCTGCACCGTCGACTCCTCGACGACGTCGTCCCGGTCGAGGCTGTTGTCCACGCTGCGCGCGAGCGTGTCCACCCGGTTGGTGACGCGCTGCTCCTCGGTGGCCAGGACGTACCGGGCACCGAAGATGCCGAGCGGGACGCCGAGCAGGAGCACGGCGACGGCGACCGCGGAGATGGTCGCCAGCAGGACGCGGCGACGCACGAGGTCAGCCCTGTCCCGTCGGCGTCAGCTCGCGCCGAGCTCGAAGCGGAACCCGAGCCCTCGCACGGTGGAGACGTAGCGCGGGGCGTTGGCGTCGTCGCCGAGCTTGCGGCGCAGCCACGACACGTGCATGTCGAGCGTCTTGGTGGAGCCGACCGGGTCGGAGCCCCAGACGTCGCGCATGAGGGTGTCGCGCACCACGACCGACCCGGCGTTCGCGACCAGCACCTTGAGCAGGTCGAACTCCTTGGTGGTCAGGTGCAGCTCGCGGTCGCCCTGGAACGCACGGTGCGCGGAGACGTCGACGCGCACGTCCTGCGCGCGCAGCTCCTCGTCCTCCCCCGTCTCGCCGTGCGTGCGGCGCAGCAGCGCCCGGACGCGGGCGAGCAGCTCCGCGAGGCGGAACGGCTTCGTCACGTAGTCGTCGGCGCCCGCGTCGAGCCCGACGACCAGGTCCACCTCGTCCGCGCGCGCCGTGAGCACCAGCACCGGCACGGTCAGCCCGGAGCCGCGGATCTCCCGTGCCACGTCCAGGCCGTCCATGTCAGGAAGGCCCAGGTCGAGGACGACGATGTCCGCGCTCCCAGCGTTGTCGACGGCTCCTTGACCAGTTCCTTGCACGATGACGTCGTAACCCTCACGCGTGAGAGCCCGCGCCAAAGGCTCGGCAATAGCCGGGTCGTCCTCGGCCAGCAGTACGTGGGTCATTCCCTCATGCTAGCGGCAACGTCGCTGGTCCTGGACCCCTCCCCACGCCGCGTCGGCGCCAGTCCGGTGTGACATGGAGATGACGCGCCGGCAGGTCACCGTCCGCGACGACGGCAGCCGCCGGGGTCGTCGTCGTGCGGTCGGTCCTGTCCCCCTGCGGGACGATGCCTCGCTCCGGCCGTCCGCCCCCGGGCGGACGCACCGGCTCCCCCCTCCCACCTACCCTGGCGGACATGAGCTGGATCGAGAGGATGGGGCGCTGGTTCGAGGCGCACCGCTTCGGCGTCGACCTGACGACGACCGTGCTGCTCGCCGCGCTCATGCTGACCTCGGCCACCGACCTGTACGCGTCCGACCCGAACCTGTCCCGCACGGAGTCCACCGTGTGGACCGTGGCCCTCCTGGCGCCGCTCCCGTGGCGTCGCACCCGGCCCGTGCCCTCCGCCGTGGCGGTCTTCGCGATCGCGCTCTCCCACATGCTCGCGGGCTACCCCATGATCATGCCGGGGGACCTGCTCGTGCTCGTCTCGCTCTTCTCGGTGACCGTCTACGGCCCGACCTGGGCGCACGTCACGGCGATCTGCTCCACGGCCGTGGGAAGCGTCGTCGTCCTGCCCCTCGCGGTCTCCGTCTTCACGCTGGGCGGGCTCAGCGCCTCCGGCGTCGCCGAGATGCTCCCGGTCGGGATCTTCTGCCTGGTCGCCGGCCTCGCCGTCTGGGCCTTCGCCCTCGTGCGACGGTCCCGCCGCGTCACCATGGACGCCCTGCGCGACCGCGCGCACCGCCTCGAGATCGAGCGCGACCAGCAGGCCCGGATCAGCGCCGCCGCCGAGCGCGCCCGCATCGCCCGCGAGATGCACGACATCGTGGCGCACTCCCTGTCCATCGTCGTCGCGCAGGCCGACGGCGGCCGGTACGCCGCGGCGTCCGACCCCGAGGCCGCCGTGCGCGCGCTGGGCACCATCAGCGAGACCGGGCGCACCGCGCTCACCGACATGCGGCGCCTGCTCGGCGTGCTGCGCTCGCAGGACGACGAGGACGCGGTTCGCGTCGAGGCGGCGCCCCGCTCGACGTCGCCGCCCGCGCTCGCCGCCGGGCCGGGCGGCGCCCCGCGACCGGCGACCGGCGTCGCCGACGAGCCCCGCCAGGCGCGCCCCGCGCCGCAGCCCGGCGTCGAGGAGATCGAGGACCTCGTCGCGCAGGCGCGGGACGGGGGCCAGCGCGTGTCGCTGGTGCGCGTCGGCGAGCCCCGCACCCTGCCCGCCGGCATGGGCCTCACGCTGTACCGCGTGTGCCAGGAGTCGCTGACCAACGTGCGCAAGCACGCCGGCCCCGACCCGGCCGTGACCGTCGCGGTGCGCTGGACGCCGTCGACCGTCGAGCTCGAGGTGCTCGACGACGGCCGGGGCGCCGCCGCCGCCGCGGACGACCCCGGGTTCGGGCTGCGCGGGATGCGCGAGCGGGCCAACCTGTACGGCGGCACGCTCGAGACCGGTCCCCGCCGAGCCGGCGGGTTCCGCGTGCACCTCGAGCTGCCGCTGCCCGGAGCGCCCGTGACCGCCCCGCCCGCGCCGACGACCCCGTCGGCGACCACCGCCCAGGAGGACGCATGACCCCGCCCGCCGACGACGTCGCGCCGCCCGCCCCCGGACCCGCCGGGAGCGGCGTCGTGCGCGTCGCGCTCATCGACGACCAGCAGCTCGTGCGCGCGGGCTTCCGCATGGTGATCGACTCCCAGCCGGACCTGGAGGTGGCGCTCGAGGCCGGGGACGGCGCGCAGGCGCTGCGGCTGCTCGCCGACCACCGCGTCGACGTCGTGCTCATGGACGTGCGCATGCCGCACCTGGACGGGCTCACCGCCACCGCGCGCCTCACCGCCGCGCCCGACGCGCCGCGCGTCATCGTGCTCACCACGTTCGACCTGGACGAGTACGTCCTCGAGGCCATCCGGTCCGGGGCCTCGGGGTTCCTGCTCAAGGACGCGCCGCCCGAGGAGATGCTCGCCGCCATCCGCACCGTGCACGCCGGGGACGCCGTCATCGCGCCGTCGTCCACCCGCCGCCTGCTGGAGCACCTGGTCACCGCGCTGCCCGCGGACCAGGCGGCACCCCAGCGCGACGCGCTCGCCGGCCTCACCGACCGGGAGCGCGAGGTGCTGGTGCTCATGGCCCGCGGCCGGTCCAACACCGAGATCGCGGCCGACCTGTTCGTCGCCGAGGCCACCGTGAAGACCCACGTCGGGCGCATCCTCGCCAAGCTCGACGCCCGCGACCGCGTCCAGGCCGTCGTGACCGCCTACGAGACCGGCCTGGTCCGCCCCGGCTCCTGACCCCGACCTGTCGGAGCCAGGTCGGTGCGTATCCCGGCGCGGATCCGACAACTCGGCGAGGGTGCAGGTCAGGGGCGGTTCAGGGTGCGGGTCAGGGTCGGTGTCATACCGGGGGATGACCTGGGAGCACGCCAGGACCCACCCTCGGACCGATGTCGGCGGCGCGGGCGCTCCGTAGCGTCGGTGATGTCCTGGTCCGAGGCTCTGCGGAGCTCCCGGGCCACCATCCCGAGACACCGGAGAGCTTCCGTGGACACGACCGTGTACGTCCCGATCCCCGACGAGGGCACCGCCGCCCGACCGACCGTCACCCCGGCCGTGCGGGCCCGCGCCCTGACCAAGACGTACGGCCGCGGCGAGGCGCAGGTGCGCGCGCTGGACGGCGTCGACGTCGACTTCACGGCCGGCCGCTTCACCGCGATCATGGGCCCGTCGGGCTCCGGCAAGTCGACCCTCATGCACCTCCTCGCCGGCCTGGACTCGGCCACGAGCGGACAGTCCTTCATCGGCTCCACCGAGGTGACCGGCCTGAACGACAAGGCGCTCACCGCGCTGCGCCGCACCCGCGTGGGCTTCGTGTTCCAGCAGTTCAACCTGCTGCCGATGTTCACGGCGGAGCAGAACATCACCCTGCCGGTCGAGCTGGCGGGCGGCACGGTCGACCAGCAGTGGCTCGGCACCCTCGTCGACACCCTCGGCCTGAGCAAGCGCCTCACGCACCGCCCGAGCGAGCTGTCCGGCGGCCAGCAGCAGCGCGTCGCCATCGCGCGCGCCCTCATCGCCCAGCCCGACGTCGTGTTCGCGGACGAGCCCACCGGCAACCTCGACTCCCGCTCCGGCGCGGAGGTGCTGAGCTTCCTGCGCCGCTCGGTGCGCGAGCTCGGCCGCACGATCATCATGGTCACCCACGACCCGGCGGCCGCCGCCTACGCGGACCGCGTCGTCCTCATCGCCGACGGCAAGATCGCCGGCGACATCACCGACCCGACGCCGGAGTCCGCCCTCGCCGGCCTCGACGCGCTGCGGACGGTGGCCTCGCGATGATCCGCCTCACCCTGTCGCAGATGCGGCGCAGCGCCGGCCGGCTCGCCGCCGCCGGCCTGGCGATCGTCATCGGCACCGCGTTCGTCGCGATCACCCTCCTCGCGGGCAACGTCATCACCCGCACCACCTACGACTCGATCGCCGCACAGTTCACGGGCGCCGACCTCGTGGTCCGCGGCGTCCCCGCCGACGACGCCGCCCTCGACGCGGTGCGCGGCACCGACGGCGTGGCCACGGCCGACCCGCAGCTCATGACGTACCAGCAGCTCGAGGCCGGCGGCCGCACCATCTACCAGGGCGTGCTGGCCGAACCCACGGACACGAGCGTGCTGCCGCTCGAGGTCGCCGACGGCTCCCTCCCCGAGGCGTCGGGCGAGATCGCGCTGCCGACCGACGTCGCGGAGCGCCTCGACGCCGCCCCGGGCGACACGATCACCCTCGTGCGCAACGTCCTCGAGGGCGACCAGAGCTCCGAGGAGGACGCCTGGACCGAGGTCCGCGAGCAGCTCACCGTGTCGGGCACGCTCACCGACCCGTACGGCGCGTACTCGATGCAGGGCGGCGCGGCCGTCGCCCCGGCGGCGGACGTCGCCGGCTGGGAGGACGACCTGGCGGCCCCCGGCGAGGAGCCGGTCGCCCCCACGACCATGCTCGTCACCCTCGACGACCCCGCCGGCGTCGAGCAGGCCCGCACGGCGATCACCGGCGCGCTCACCAACGGGGCCGCGGCGTCGGGCGCCGACACCGCCGACCTCAAGGTCGTGACGCCCGAGGAGCACGCCGAGGCCGTCGCCAGCGAGATGACCGGCGGCGAGAACGTCATGTTCACGCTGTTCGTGCTGGTCTTCGCTGCCGTCGCGCTGCTCGTCGCCGCGCTCGTCATCGCGAACACCTTCCAGGTGCTGGTCGCCCAGCGCACCCGCACGCTCGCCCTGCTGCGCTGCGTCGGGGCGGACAAGGGCCAGCTGCGCCGGTCGGTGCTGTTCGAGGCGGCCGTGCTGGGCCTGCTGTCCTCCGCGGTCGGCCTGGTGGCCGGCGTCGGGCTGGGGCAGGCCGCGCTCACGATCGGGCGCGGCATGGACCTGGGGGTCCCGCTGCCGGCGACGGTCACGATCACCCCCGCCGTCGTCCTCATCCCGCTGGCGGTGGGCACCCTCGTGACGCTGGTCGCGGCGCTCTCCCCCGCCCGGGCCGCGACGCGCGTCGCGCCGCTCGAGGCCCTGCGCCCCGCCGACGCGCCGTCCGCGGCCCGTGGTGCCGGTCGCGTCCGGCTGGTGCTCTCGATCCTCGTCTCCGTGATCGGCTTCGCCCTGCTGGGCGGCGGCGTCGCGCTGAGCACCGTCGGCCAGGAGCCCACGACGGGCCTCCTGCTCGCCGTCGCGGGCGGGGCCCTGTCGTTCGTCGGCGTCCTGGTCGGCTCGGTGTTCTGGCTGCCCCGCGTGGTGGCGCTCGCCGGGCGCCTGGTGGGGATGTCCGGCCCGACGGCGCGCCTCGCGGCGGCGAACACCCTGCGCAACCCGCGCCGCACCGCCGCCACGTCCACCGCGCTGCTCATCGGCGTCACGCTCGTCGGCATGATGTCGACCGGTGCCGCGAGCGCCCGGGTGACCATGGACTCCGAGCTGGACTCCCGCTACCCGGTGGACGTCACCGTCTCGACCGACCTGTCGAGCGACCCGACGAGCGTCGCCGCCGGGGACGCCGTCGTGGCGCCCGTCCCGTCCGCGCTCGCCGGCACCGTCAGCGACGTCTCGGGTGTCTCCCGCGTCGTCGAGGCGCGTGCCACGGCCGCCACGGTCACCGGCGACGGCGTGGACGAGGGCCTCGCCGTCACCGTCCGGGGCGTGTCCCCGGACGCCGCGGCGTCGGTGCTGCGCAGCACCGAGATGGTCGAGCCGCTCGCGCCGGGCACCGTCGTCGTGCCGGAGGAGGTCTCCGAGAACTGGGACATCACCGACGGCCAGGCACTCACCCTGACCGGCCCGGACGGCACCCTCGACGTGACGGCCGCGGTCACCGACCTCGCGGACACCGGGATGATCGTGGTGCCGGACGACCTGTCCTCCCTCGACCCCGACGCCCCGGTGACCAGCCTGTGGGTGGGGCTCGACGACCCGTCCGACGCCACCTCCGTGGTGCCGTCGATCCAGGACGCGGTCGCCGACACCGAGGCCCCCGCCGACGTCATGGGCGCGGCGGTGGAGCGCGCCGGCTTCCAGCAGGTGATCGACACCGCGCTGGGGATCGTCATCGGTCTGCTGGCGGCGGCGGTCGTGATCGCCCTGATCGGCGTGGCGAACACGCTGTCGCTGTCGGTCATCGAGCGGCGCCGGGAGTCCGCCACCCTGCGGGCGATCGGGCTGTCGAAAGGCCAGCTGCGCGGGATGCTCGCGGTGGAGGGCCTGCTCATCGCGCTGGTGGGCGCCGTCCTGGGCGTGCTGCTCGGGCTCGTCTACGGCTGGGCCGGCGCCGCCGCGGCGCTCGGCTGGGCCGGCACCCCGGTCATCGTGGTCCCGTGGCGCGACGTCCTCGTGATGCTGCTCGTCGCCGCCGTGGCCGGGCTGGTGGCGTCCGTCGCCCCCGCCCGCACCGCTGTGAAGACCTCCCCCGTGGAGGCGCTGGCGAGCGAGTAGCGGGAGTTGTCCACAGGCCGTCCTCGACGGCCGTCCCGGGCGGGCACCCTGGGGGTCATGTCGACCTCCTCGGTGCCCGCCCTCGTCGTCCCCGCGCCCGGCCCCGCCCGGGGGCGGACGGGCGACGTCCGGGTCACCGTGCGTCCGGGGGAGGACGTGCTCCTGCCGGCGGGGCTGCCGTTCGGCGCGTGCCGGGCGGGGCTCGCCGACCTCCTGCGCCGACCCGAGCTGCGGCACGTCCCGCTGCGCGCCGACGGCGTCCTCGTGTCCGACGACGACGTCGTCGGGCACCGCCCGCTCCTGCCCGGGGCCGCCGTCGCCGTGCACGACGACGGGGCCGGGAACGCGCACGCAGCCTCGGGCACCTTCCGCCCGGCGCCGGCCGTCCTCGACGGGCCGTGGCTCGCCGCCCGCGCCGACGGCCCCGCCGCCGGGGTGACCGTCGCCCTCGCGCCCGGCGGGTCGACGGCGCTGCACCACGACACGGGCCCGCCATCACGGGGCGGCCTCGTGGTACGCGTGGACCCGCGGCGGCCAGACCGTGTCACCGTGCGGCTCTCGCGCCGCGGCACAGGCACCCGGGCGTCCTCGAGCACCCGGGCGCCACGCCCGACGGCGCGGCTCGTCCGCGGGACGGGCACCGCTCGACGGCGTGCGTGGGTGGTGAGTCGCCTGCCGCGCCGCTGGCGCGCCGGCAGCGTGCTCGAGGTGACGGGCCCGCGCGGCGTGCGCTCGTGGACGCTGCACCGCTCGGGGACCGTGGCGGCCTGGCTCGATGCCGCCCCCGGCCGTGGGGAGGCCGCCGACGCGGCGGCGCCGTCCGGGCCCGGCGCGGGGATGCTCGCCACCGCCGCGCTGCCCGTCGTGGGGTCGCTGGTCCTCGCCGCGGTGCTGCGGCAGCCGGCGTACGCGCTGTTCTCCCTGCTCGGTGTCGCGACCCTGGTACCCCAGCTCCTCGCCGCACGACGGCGGCGGCGCGGCGGGTCCGGCCCGTCGCCCACCGCCGGAGCCCCGGCGACCGGCCACGGGACGGAGCCCGGGGACGCCCCGCCCCGCGTCGTGGGCGAGGCACCCGGCCCGCTGCTCGCCCGGTTGGTCGCGGCCCACCAGGCGTCCGACGGAGCGTGGGGCGCCGCGTGCGCGCGGGCCGCGGCGCGGGCCCGCGCCGGCGGTCACCACGCCGAAGTGTCGCCCCGGGCCGCGCCCCCCGGGGCAACCGGTCAGGGAGGTGGTGCGGTGGTGGTGGGTGCGGTCGCCGAGCTGGTGCCCGACGGCGCGATCGCCGTGGTCGGACCGCGTGCGGACGTGCTCGCGGCCGCACGGTCGGTGGTCGCCGAGCTCGCCGCGGCCGGCGCGTCCGTGGAGGTCGTCGGCGCGCGCGACGCCTGGTCGTGGTGCCGCTGGCTGCCGACCGCCGGCCCGCCGCTGCTCGTCGTCGACACGCCCGCCGCGACAGACCGTGCCGCGGCCACCGCTCGGCCCGACGACGTGCTCGCGCGCGGCGGAGCCGTGCTGCTGTGCCTGCCCGACGGCGCGCCCGTGCCGTCGTGGTGCCGCACGACGTGGCGGGTGCGCGCGGGCCGGGTCCGGCGGGCGGCGCCGGACGGCTCCGCCACCACCGGGCCGCTCGTGGGCGTCGACACGGCCTGGGCGGAGCGGGTCGCGCGACTCGTCGCGGGCCTGGCGGGGCTGCGACGGTCGCTGACCACGCTGGACCGGGCGACCGGCCACGACGAGGCGGGCGGGCCCGGCGACGACGGCGACCCGACCGACCCGCGGCTCCCCGCCGCCGTCCCGCTGGTCGACCTGCTCGACGACGCACCCGACCCCGGCGCCGCCTGGGACACCACCACCGGCTGGGCGGTGCCGCTCGGCCGGGACGCCCGCGGTCGGCCCGTGACCTTCGACCTGGTGGCGGACGGGCCCCACCTGCTGGTGGCCGGCACCACGGGGGCGGGGAAGTCCGAGCTGCTGCAGTCGCTCGTGCTGGGGCTCGCGGCGCGGCGGTCCCCGCGTGACCTCGAGCTCGCGCTCGTCGACTTCAAGGGCGGCGCGTCGTTCGGCGCGTGCGGCCGGCTGCCGCACGTCGTCGGCCAGGTGACCGACCTCGACCCCGGGCTGGCGGGCCGCGCCCTGTCCGGCCTCCGCGCGGAGCTGCGCCGGCGCGAGCACGTCCTCGCCCGGCACGGGGCGGCGGACCTCACCGCCCTGCCGCCGGGGGTGCCCGACGAGCCGCCGCGGCTGGTCGTCGTGGTGGACGAGTTCCGGGCCCTCGCCGACGACCTGCCGGACTTCCTGCCCGGTCTGCTGCGCGTGGCCGCGCAGGGGCGCTCTTTGGGCGTGCACCTGGTGCTCGCGACGCAGCGTCCCGCGGGGGCAGTGAGCGCCGACGTGCGGGCCAACGTCTCGGCGCGGCTCGCGCTCCGGGTCGTGGACGCCGCGGACTCGCTCGACGTGGTCGAGACGCCCGCGGCCGCCCGGATCGTGCCGGGGACGCCGGGGCGCGCCGTCCTGCGCCGCGGGTCCGAGCCACCGGTGGCGCTCCAGTGCGCTCATGCCTCGGGGCTCCCCACGACGGCCGAGGACCAGGTGCGCCGCGCTCCGGCCTGGGGTTCGCCGCCGATGGCGGCGCCGTCGGTGCCCGAACCGTGCCAGCGCTCCGCGGGAGCCGACGCGGCCTCGTGCCCCGTGAACTCGCTCGTCGACTCGCTCGTCGACGCTGCCGCCGCGCGAGGCCTCCGCCCCGGCGCCGCGCCGTGGCTGCCCCCGCTGCCGGAGCGCGTCCAGGTCCGGGACGTCCCCGAGGCCGACGACGACTCCGCGGGCCTCCCCCTCGCGCTGGGCGACGATCCCGACAGCCAGCGCCGGACCGTCGTGCGCTGGGACCCGGGCACGGGGCACCTCGGCGTCGTGGGCCGCGCACGCTCCGGCAGGACGACGGCACTCCTGACGACGGCGGTGGCGGCGCTGGACGCGGGCTGGCACGTGCACGTGCTGGCACCTGCGACCGCGCTCCCCCGGTTCGCTCGCCTCGCGCGGCACCCGGGCCTCGGTACCCTCGCCGGCCCCGCGGCGCCGCGGCGGGCGGCACGGCTGCTGCGCCTGCTGGCGGCGGACGCGGAGGGGCCGGCACGGGCGCGGACGCTCGTCGTGGTCGACGGCGTCGACGAGCTGCGCGTCGCGCTCGCCGGACCGGACCCGTGGGACCCGCTCGTGCGGGCGCTGGCCTCGCCCGGCGTCGCGTTCGCGCTCGCGTCCGACGGCGCGACGCTCGGCGGGCTCGCCGCGCGGGCCGGGCCGCGGTTGGTGCTGCTCGGCCCCGAGGCACACGCCGACGTGCTCCTCGGCGCGCCTTCCGGGCTCGCCGGTCGTGGCGGGCCCGCAGGTCGCGGCGCGTGGCTCGCGCGCGAGCAGGTCCTGTGCCAGGTCCTGCTGCCGGGCGAACCGCGCGTCCCCGACGCCGGTCCCGGCGGCCGCGCGGCCGGGCGGGGGGCCGCTGCGCCGGTGAAGGTCCGGCCGCTGCCCCCGACGGTCGTGGAGACCGACCTGGCCACGGCGCCGGGGCGCGGTCCCCGGCACCGTGCCGCCGACCCGCGCGACGTCGGCACGCTGCTCGTCCCCGTCGGGGTCGGGGGCGACGCGGCCGGCCCGGTCGCGCTCGACGTCGGCCGGGGCGCCCTCGTCACCGGACCGCGTGCCAGCGGCCGCACCACCGTCCTGCGGCTCGTCGTCCGGCGGCTGGCGGCGGCAGGACGACTGGCCGGCGTGGTCTCGCGGGATGCCGCGCTGCGTCAGGACGCCGGCGACGTCCCGGCCGTGGCACCGTCGCCGGCAGCCCTGGCCGGGCTGCTCGCCGGGCTGCCGGACGGGCCACCGGACGGCACGGCGGGACCACCGGGCGACGGGCCCGCGGCCCTCCCCGCCGTCACGGGCCAGGGTCCCGGCGTGCTCGTGGTGGACGACCTCGACGTCCTCGCCCAGCAGCACCCGCTGGAGGCGGAACGGATCTCCGCGCTGACCGACGGGACCGGCCTCGTGCTCGTGGCGGCGGCGAGCTCCACGGCGACGGCGCTGGCGCACCGGGGCGCCCTCGCCGAGCTCCGCGCGCGCCGCACGGGCGTGGTGCTGCACCCGGGCGAGCGAGGGGCGGACGAGCTGCTGGGCGTACCGCTCGCGGACGCCGTCGACCCCGGACCGGCGCGCGCGGGGCGCGGGGCGCTCGTGCAGGCGGGGCGGGTGCAGGTCGTGCAGGTGGCCCGGCCGGACGACGTGGACCCGGCAGCCGCAGACTCAGCCGGACGTCGCCTCGACGACCCGGCGCGTCATCACCGCGACGAGCACCGCCGCGGCGACGAGCAGCAGGCCCAGGCCCGCGAGCACCGCCCAGGCCGCCCCGGCGGTCAGCAGGCTGACACCGACGAGGCCCTGCATGATCTGCCACACGACGATCGGCGCCCGGCCCCCGCGACGCCCCGCCCACAAGGCACGGCAGGACCCGACGAGCAGCCACGCGAGGCCGAGGAAGAAGAGCACGAGGAAGACGCTCACGGCTACGCTGTTGGAGGCGCCGCGGACGACCTCGATCCCGATCATCACGGCAGCCCCGACGAGCAGGACGGCCTCGATCCCGACCCCCGCGGCGACGACCCTCAGGCCCGGCGGGCGGGGCCCCTCCGGAGCACCGTCGGCATCGGACGAGGGGGTGACAGGAGCGCGCATGACACGTCAGAATACGTGCGACCTGCAGTTTCACGACAGTGTGATGAAGCACTCACGCTTCATGCGGGAGAAACTTTCACGTAACCCCTTGTGCGGCGCTTCACGAGGTGTGACGCTGGACGGCAGATCAACCCCCACCCATCGGACCCGGTTTGGCGCGCCCGCACGCGCGCCCCTCTGACGGACCAGGTCCCCCTGCACCGAGGAGATGACATGGACTGGCGCCACAAGGCCGCCTGCCTCGACGAGGACCCTGAGCTCTTCTTCCCCATCGGCAACACCGGCCCCGCCCTCCTGCAGATCGAGGAGGCCAAGGCCGTGTGCCGTCGCTGCGACGTCGTCGACACGTGCCTGAAGTGGGCCATCGAGTCCGGCCAGGACGCCGGCGTCTGGGGCGGCATGAGCGAGGACGAGCGCCGCGCGCTCAAGCGCCGCACCGCGCGCGCCCGCCGCGCCGGCTGACGCACCCCCGCACGACGAGCAAGGGGCGGACCGCGACGCGGTCCGTCCCTTCGTCTGTGCCCGTGTGTGGCCGTGTCGGTATCGGTGTCCGGGCGCGACGCCCGTCAGTACCCGGAGCGCGCTGCCGACTGACCGTCGCGCAGCTCCAGCTCCAGCACCACCTGTGTGCCGCCGCCGTCGCGCGCCTCCCAGTCGATGGTGCCGCCCAGCTCGTTCGTCACGAGCGTCTGCACGATCTGGGACCCCAGCCCGCTGCGCGACGCGCGCCCCATCGTCGCGATGCCCTCCGGCATCCCCACGCCGTCGTCGGCGACGACCACCCGCATCGAGGCCCCGTCCCGCTGCACGTCGATCTCGACGTTGCCGGACTCACGCCCGGGGAAGCCGTGCTCGACAGCGTTCGTCACCAGCTCGGTGAGCACCAGCGCGAGGGGCGTGGCGTCCTGCGCCGGGACCATGCCGAACGACCCGGTCTGCTGGGTGCGCACCTGCGTGCGCGTCGACGCCACGTCGGCGGCCAGCCGCAGCGCGCGGCTCAGCATGTCGTCGAGCTCCACGTGCTCGTCGAGGGTCTGCGAGAGCGACTCGTGCACCATCGAGATGGTCGCGACCCGGCGCATCGCCTCCTCCAGCGCTGCCCGGGCCTCGGGCACGTCCATCCGGCGGGCCTGCAGCCGCAGCAGCGCGGCCACGGTGGCGAGGTTGTTCTTCACGCGGTGGTGGATCTCGCGGATGGTCGCGTCCTTGGTCATGAGCTCGCGCTCACGACGGCGCAGCTCGGACACGTCGCGGCACAGCAGGACAGCGCCGATGCGCTGCCCGTGGTCCGTGAGCGGCAGGGCGCGCAGCGACAGGGCGACACCCTTGGCCTCGATGTCGGTGCGCCACGGCGCGCGGCCCATGACGACCAGCGGCAGCGACTCGTCCACCGTGTCCTGGTACTGGACGATGTCGGCGGTCACCTCGACCAGCGACTGCCCGACGAGCGGCCCGATGACCCCGAGCCGGTGGAAGCACGAGAGCGCGTTCGGGCTGGCGTAGAGCACCTCGCCCTCGGAGTTGAGCCGGATCAGCCCGTCGCCGACGCGCGGTGCGCCGCGGCGGGGGCCGGTGGCGGCGTTGGTCGCCGGGTACTCGCCGCGCGCGATCATCGCGAGGATGTCGTCGGCCGACTCCACGTAGTTGAGCTCGAGCCGGCTGGGCGTGCGCCCGGACCCGAGGTTGGTCTGCCGGGCGACGACGGCGATCGGCCGCCCTTCGTGCACCACCGGGACCGCCTCCTCGCGGACGGCGTAGGCGCCGAACCAGCGCGGCTCGCGAGAGCGTTGCGCGCGCACCTCCGTCATGGCGGCCGCGAGCTGCGGGCGCTGCCCGTCGGGGGCGAACGACCCCACGATGTCGTCGTAGTGCACCGTCGCCCCGGTGGACGGGCGGCACTGGGCGAGGGCGACGAAGCCGCCGTCGGACGTAGGGAGCCACAGCACCAGGTCGGCGAAGGCGAGGTCGGACACGAGCTGCCAGTCGCCCACGAGGAGGTGCAGCCACTCGGCGTCTCCCTCGGAGAGGTCGGCGTTCTGGGCGATGAGGTCACTCATGGCGGACACGCCCACCAGCCTACGGGCGCTACCGCTCCGCTCCCGCCTCGGTAGGGTGACCTCGTGCACCTGACCGTGGAGCTGACCTACGCGGCGGACGCGGACGCCGTCGTCGCGATGCTCGCCGACGAGGCGTTCATCCGCTGGCGGGCCCTGCGCGGCCCGGGCGGCCGCGTCGAGCAGACGGACGTGACCGGCAGCCCGGCCGAAGGCTTCACCATCGCGGTGCGACGCACCCTGCCCACGGACCTCATCCCCGCGCAGGTGCGACCGTTCGTCGGCGACCACCTGGAGGTGCGCCAGGCGGAGGTGTGGGAGGCGCCCTCCGGAGGGCTGCGCACCGGGACCATCGCCGTCGAGATCGCCGGGGCACCCGTGCGGGTGACCGGCACGGTCCGCCTCGAGCCGACGACGGACGGCGGCACGCGCCAGGTGTACGACGGCGAGGTCCGCGCGACGGTGCCCCTGTTCGGCGCCGCGGTGGCCGAGGCCGCCGCCCGGGCGGTCCGCTCGACCCTCGAGGCCGAGGGCGCGGCCGGCCAGGAGTGGCTCGCGGCGCAGGCCGCACCGGGTGAAGACCGGTAACGATCCGGACACGCGCTCGCGGCGCAGGCTTCTGACCTGCGCTGACGTGGCCGCTTCCGTCACAGAACGGCATCGACGCCCTCGACGGGCTTGACTTTCGTCACCACCGACGGCGAGCATCATGACCTGGCTGTGGGAGCGCTACCACCATGGAGGTGGGAGCGCTACCAACCCTCCAACTCGTAGGCCCGACCCAGACAAGGGAGTCACCGTGCTCAACAGCACTCGACCCACCCGCCGGACCCGCCGCGTCGTCGCGGCGTCCGCCGGCGTCGCGACCCTCGCCCTCGCCCTCACCGCGTGCGGTGGCGGCTCCGACCCCTCAGACGAGGGCTCCGCCGACAGCAACGAGAAGATCACGCTGACGGTCGCCACCTTCAACGACTTCGGCTACAGCGACGAGCTCCTCGCCAGCTACACCGAGGCGCACCCGAACGTCACGGTCAAGCAGGTCAAGGCCGCGAAGTCCGAGGACGCACGCAACAACCTCACCACGAAGCTCGCTGCCGGCGGCGAGGGCCTGGCCGACATCGAGGCCATCGAGGTCGACTGGCTGCCCGAGCTCATGCAGTACCCCGACCTCTTCGAGGACCTGGCCGACCCGGCGCTCGACGGCCGCTGGCTGGACTGGAAGGTGCAGCAGGCCACCACGACCGACGGCAAGGTCATCGGCTACGGCACCGACATCGGCCCGGAGGCCATCTGCTACCGCGCCGACCTCTTCGAGAAGGCCGGCCTGCCGACCGACCGCGAGAAGGTCGCCGAGCTGCTCGGCGGCGCCGACGCGACGTGGGACAAGTACTTCGAGGTCGGCAAGCAGTTCGTCGCCAAGTCGGACGCCGCCTGGTTCGACGGGGCCGTCCCCACCTACCAGGGCATGGTCAACCAGCTCGAGGACGCCTACGAGGACCCCTCCACGGGCGAGCCGAAGGACCTCAAGACCAACACCGCGGTCAAGGACCTGTACGACCAGGTGCTCACCGCCTCGATCGACGACAAGCTCTCGGCCGGCCTGGAGCAGTGGCAGCCCGACTGGGACGCAGGCTTCCAGAAGGACGCCTTCGCCACCATGCTCTGCCCGGCCTGGATGACCGGTCCGATCGAGGAGCGCTCCGGCGGCGTCGAGGGCTGGGACGTCGCCGACGTCTTCCCCGGCGGCGGCGGCAACTGGGGCGGCTCGTTCCTCACCGTCCCGGCGTCCGGCGACAACGCCGCGGCGGCCAAGGAGCTCGCGGCGTGGCTGACCGACCCCGCGCAGCAGACGACCGCGTTCGAGAACGCGGGAACGTTCCCCTCGCAGGTGGACGCACAGTCCTCCGAGCAGGTGCAGTCGTTCACGAACCCGTTCTTCAACGACGCCCCGGTCGGTCAGGTCTTCTCGGCCCGCGCCGAGGCGATCACGAGCGCGCCGTTCAAGGGCAAGAACTACTTCGGGATCCACCAGTCGGTGCAGAACGCTCTGAACCGTGTGGACCTCAACGGTGACGACCCGGAGAAGAGCTGGGAGGGGGCGCTCGAGGAGGCCGCCTCCGTCATCCAGTGACCCTCTGACCAGTCACTGACCCCCGCGCTGGTCGGGCCTGTCGGGACACCCGTCCCGTCCAGAATACACAAAACGTGCGCATACCCCCTCAACTAAGCTCGACAACTAGACGGGAGCCGGCACTCCCCCACCAGACCACTACTACC
>NZ_JBHJVM010000010.1:46026-106302 GCF_042264825.1 Isoptericola sp. NPDC056134 | reverse complement strand
TGGTGGTTTGTCCCGGCCAACGGCGGGTGGGGGGGGGGGGGGGGAGCTTTTTTGTTTTTCGCCGGGTGGGGGGGGGGGGGGGGGATGGGGGTCTTGTTCTTCTACGACTTCCCGTCCCGACAGGCCCGACCAGCGACCGGCAGGCCCGCCCGGCGAGCACAGGAAGCAGCAGATGGCCGTCCTCTCCCCCACCCAGCCCGCGCACCGACGCACCGGGCCTCCGTCCCGACCACCGCGACGCGTCGGGTTCTCTCAGCGGCTCGGCCGCTGGGACGTGAAGCTCTCGCCCTACCTGTACATCTCGCCGTTCTTCCTGCTCTTCGCGATCACAGGGCTCTTCCCGCTCGCGTACACAGCGTTCGTCTCCATGCACGAGTGGAACCTGCTGGGCGGCCAGGGGGACTTCGTCGGGCTGCAGAACTACACGGAGGTGCTCGCTCAGCCCGTCTTCTGGAAGTCGCTCGTCAACACGTTCTCGATCTTCGTGTTCTCGAGCATCCCGCAGGTGATCCTCGCGATCGTCATCGCGGCGCTGCTCGACCAGAACCTGCGCGCCGCCACCTTCTGGCGGATGGGTGTGCTGATCCCCTACGTCGTCGCGCCGGTCGCGGTCTCCATGATCTTCGGCCGACTGTTCGCCGACGACTACGGCCTCATCAACGAGCTCCTGGGCCTCGTCGGCGTCGACCCGGTCGGCTGGCACAGCGAGCGCATCCCCAGCCACATCGCGATCGCCACGATGGTGAACTTCCGCTGGACCGGCTACAACGCGCTGATCTTCCTCGCGGCGATGCAGGCCGTGCCCCGCGAGCTCTACGAGGCGGCCGTCATCGACGGCGCCGGCCGGGCCCGGCAGTTCTTCTCCATCACCGTGCCGCAGATCCGCGCCACCATCATCTTCATCGTCATCACCTCGACCATCGGCGGCCTGCAGATCTTCGACGAGGTCCGCATGTACGACGCGTACGGCCTCGGCGGCCCCGACAAGGACTGGATGACCACGGTCGTCTACCTGTACGACGTCGCCTGGGGCACCCAGAAGAACTTCGGCCGCGCGGCTGCGATCGCCTGGCTGCTGTTCCTGCTCATCGTCGTGATCGGCATGGTCAACTTCCTCGCGACCCGGCGCATCGCCACGTCCGGCCCGAGGGCGCCGAAGGTGAGCCGGCGGCACACGCAGGCGTTGCTGGCGCAGGCCCGCGCCGCCGCGGCCTCGTCGGCCGGGACGACGACGCGCCCCGCGGGGGCCCCGCCGACGTTCCCCCCGACCGGCACCACCACCGACACGACCACCGACCGGGAGGACCGCCGATGAGCTCCGTCGCCGTCACCGCCCAGACCGCCGGCCAGGGCGCGGCTCGCGCCGCCGCCAAGCGTCGCGACCGCGGTTCGCGAGCCACCCGCTCTGCCCAGCGCCGCCCCGGCACCGTCACCTACGTGCTGCTCGGGATCGCGCTGCTGATCTCAATCTTCCCGTTGTACTTCACGCTGCTGCTCGGGTCGTCCGACCCCGTGTCGATCGCGCAGAACGCCGTGCCGCAGTGGCTGCCGGACGCGAGCCTCTTCCAGCAGTTCGGGGAGGTCATCAGCTCCGACACGATCAACTTCTGGAAGGCGCTCGCGAACTCGGTGATCATCTCGGTGATCACGGCGGCGTCCGTGGTGCTGTTCTCCACGCTCGCCGGGTACTCGTTCGCCAAGCTGCGCTTCCGGGGGCGCGGGCCGCTGCTCGTGTTCGTCATCGCCACGATGGCCGTGCCGACCCAGCTCGGCGTGATCCCGATGTACATCCTCATGACGGACCTCGACTGGATCGGCAAGCTGCAGGCGGTCATCGTGCCAGCCCTGGTCACCGCGTTCGGGGTCTTCTGGATGACCCAGTATCTCTCCGAGGCCCTCCCGTACGAGCTCATCGAGGCCGCCCGCGTGGACGGCGCCTCCATGATCCGCACGTTCTGGTCGATCGCGCTGCCGGCCGCACGCCCGGCCGCCGCGATGCTGGGCCTGTTCACGTTCGTCCAGCAGTGGACCAACTACTTCTGGCCCTCGATCGTGCTCAACCAGGACAACCCGACGCTGCCCCTCGTCGTGCGGTCCCTGCAGTCCAACTACTTCGTGGACTACTCCCTCGTGATGGGCGGCATCTTCCTCGTGACGCTGCCCCTCCTCGTGATCTTCGCCTTCGTCGGCAAGCAGCTCGTCGCGGGCATCATGGCCGGCGCCGTCAAGGGCTGACCCACCGCTCGTCCGGGCTGACGTCACGCCCGCGCAGCCGCGCCGTCGCGCGGCTGCGTGGGCCCACCACCGATGGAAAGATCCGAATTCATGACCCTCCCCACCCCCGGCGCGCGCCGGGCGGCCCCCGGCACGACCGTGCCGTTCACGCCCAGCGCCCCTCTCACGAGCTCCCCGCACGCCACCGGGGCCGTCACGTTCCCCGACGGCTTCGTCTGGGGCGCGGCCACGGCCGCCTTCCAGATCGAGGGGGCGTCCACGGAGGGCGGCCGCGAGGACTCGGTCTGGGACGCGTTCTGCCGCATCCCCGGCGCCGTCGTGAACGGCGACGACGGATCGGTGGCCGACGACCACTACCACCGCTACCCCGAGGACGTGGCGCTCATGAAGCGCCTGAACCTCGACGCGTACCGGTTCTCGACGTCGTGGGCCCGGGTGGTTCCCGACGGGAAGACCGTCAACCAGGAAGGGCTGGACTTCTACTCCCGCCTGGTCGACGAGCTGCTCGCCGCCGACGTGCTGCCCTGGCTGACGCTGTACCACTGGGACCTGCCCCAGGCACTGGAGGAGCTGGGCGGCTGGCCGAACCGGGACACCGCGGCCCGGTTCGTCGACTACGCCGTGACGATGCACGACGCGCTCGGCGACCGGGTGAAGGTCTGGACGACGCTCAACGAGCCGTGGTGCTCCGCGTTCCTCGGCTACACCGCCGGGGCGCACGCCCCCGGACGCAAGTCCCCCGCGGACGGCCTCGCCGCGGCCCACCACCTCATGCTCGCCCACGGCGGCGCCGTCGAGGCGCTGCGCGAGCGGGACCCGGAGGCCGTGCTCGGCCTCACGCTCAACTTCACCGTGTCCGACCCGGTCGACCCGACGGACCCGGCCGACGTCGACGTCGCGCGCCGCGACGACGGCATGTTCAACCGCTTCTTCCTCGACCCGATCCTGCGCGGCGCCTACCCGCAGGACCTGCTCGACGACGTCGCGCACCTCGGGTTCGCCGACGTCGTGCGCGAGGGCGACCTCGAGGTGATCTCCACGCCGATCGACGTGCTCGGCGTCAACTACTACAACGGCGGCGCGGTCTCGGCCCGACCGCAGGGCGCCGCCGGCGAGACCCCGGCGGGCACGGCCGACCCCGGCGGCGAGCGCGTCGACGCCGCGGTGTGGGAGACCCGCTCCCCCCACCCGGTGCCCGACGGCATCTACCACCACAGCCGCGGCCTGCCCCTCACGGACATGGGCTGGGAGGTGCAGCCGGAGGGTCTCACCCGCCTGCTGACGCGGCTGCAGCGCGACTACACCGGGCCCCGCGGCACGTCGATGTACGTCACCGAGAACGGCGCCGCGTACCCCGACGTCGTGCAGGCCGACGGGAGCGTCGACGACCCGGACCGCCTCGCGTTCGTCGACGTGCACCTGCGCGCCGTCCGCGACGCGATCGACGCCGGCGCCGACGTGCGCGGCTACTTCGCCTGGTCGCTGCTGGACAACTTCGAGTGGGCCCTCGGCTACTCCAAGCGCTTCGGCCTCGTGCACGTGGACTACGAGACGCAGGAGCGGACCGTCAAGTCCTCCGGCCGCTGGTACGCCGACGTCGCCCGCTCGGGCGTCGTGCCGGCCCGCGACGGCGCGGACGCAGAGTAGTCTCCCGACGTGGTCATCGAGCATGCCAGCCCGACGCTGGACGACGTCGCCCGGGCTGCGGGGGTCTCGCGGTCCACGGCCTCGCGCGCCATCAACGGCGGTGACCGGGTGTCGCCCGAGGCGCAGACCGCCGTCGACGACGCCGTCGCCCGGCTCGGGTACGCCCCGAACCGGGCGGCCCGCTCGCTGGTCACCCGGCGCACCGACTCGATCGCCCTCGTGGTGCCCGAGCCCGACGCCCGCATCCTCACCGACCCGTTCCTCGCGGGCGTGCTGCGCGGCGTCAGCGAGGGCCTGACCGGCACCGAGCTGCAGCTCGTGCTGCTGCTCGCCCGCGCGGGCGAGCCCCCGGGCCACATCGCGCGATACCTGCGGTCGGGGCACGTGGACGGCGTCATCGTCGCGTCGCACCACAAGGAGGACCAGCTCGAGTCCGAGCTCATGCGGTCGCACCTCCCGTCGGTCTTCGTCGGGCGGCCGTTCGACACCGAGTCCCTGCACTTCGTCGACGTGGACAACGCCTCGGGCGGGCGCACCGCCACCCAGCGCCTCGTGGACCGCGGCTGCACGCGCGTCGCCACGATCACCGGCCCGCTCGACATGACCGCGGCCGTCGACCGTCACGAGGCCTGGCGGCACACGCTCGAGGACGCCGGGCTGCCGGCCGTCGCCGTCGAGAACGGCGACTTCACGGTGGCGGGCGGGGCGGCCGCGATGGAGCGGATCCTGGCGCGGCACCCGGACGTCGACGGCGTGTTCGCCGCGTCGGACCTCATGGCCACGGGCGCGCTCCAGGTGCTGCGCGAGGCCGGCCGGAGCGTGCCCGACGACGTCGCCATCGTGGGCTTCGACGCCCTCGGCGCGGAGCGGACGACGCCGCGCCTGACGACCGTGCTGCAGCCCGTGGTCGAGATGGTCACGGCCGCGACGGCGACGCTGCTCGACGTGCTCGCGGGCCACGAGCCGCCCGTGCGCCCGCAGATCTTCGTGCCCCGGCTGATCGAGGGCGAGTCCGCCTGACGGCCGCTACCGTGCGCGGGAGGGCGGCGGCACCGCGCCGCCGCGAGGCGACGGAGGCGGCATGAGCGACGCACCCACGGTCCAGACCTTCACCACGACCCTGCTCGCGACCGGCGGCAGCAACGTCGGACTGCCCGTGCCCGACGACGTCGTCGCGGCGTTCGACCGCGGCCGGCGCGTCCCCGTGGTCGTGACCGTCGACGGCGGCTTCACGTACCGCAACACCGTCTCGTCGATGGGCGGCCGGTTCCTCGTCTCGTTCAACGCCGAGACCCGCGCGGCCACCGGCCGCGGCGCCGGCGACGAGGTCGAGGTGCGGCTCGAGGTCGACGACGCGCCCCGCACCGTCGAGGTGCCGCCCGCGCTGGCGGCCGCGCTCGCCGCCGACCCGGCGGCCACCGCCGCCTGGGCGAGGCTCTCGCCGAGCAGGCAGAAGGCGCACGCCCTGAGCGTGGACGGCGCCAGGACCGACGAGACGCGCGACCGCCGGGTCGCGAAGGTGCTGGAGTCGCTCGCCGGCTGACCGCGCGTCCCGCCCGGGCGCACGGCAGCGGCCCGCCAGATCGCTCTGACGGGCCGCCGCCGTGTGCCGGGCGCGATCGGTCAGCCGCGCCGCGGGGTGTCGTCGTCCACGCCGACGGCCGTCTGCACGGCCTCCCGGTAGTCGGCGGCGAGCTGCGACGGGTTCTTGCCCAGCTGCGAGTTGCGGTAGCCGTACAGGAAGTAGATCGCGAAGCCCAGCGCGAGCCACACGAGGAACCGCAGCCACGTCTCGACGTCCAGCTGCAGCATCAGCCACAGGCACAGCACGCCCGAGACGATCGGCAGCACCGGCGACCACGGCACGCGGAAGTGGTCGGCGTGGGCCTCGCCGCCGCCGGCCTTCAGCTGGCGCCGGCGCAGGATCGGGATGCCGAAGCTCACCAGGACGAACGCCGACAGGGTGCCGATGTTCACCATGTTGCCGAGCACGTCGACCGAGAAGAAGCAGGTGACGATCACCAGGAGCGCGGCGGTACCGACCTGGATCATCACCGGGGTGCCGCGCTCCGACGTCTTCGACATGCCGCGGGGCAGCAGGCCGTCGCGGCTCATCGCGAACACGATCCGGGTGAGGCCGAGCATGAGCACCATGACCACGGTCGTGAGGCCCACGAGGATGCCGACCGTGATGACCTGCGTGGCCCACGCCGGTGCGTTCGGCTGCAGCTGGAACGCGGTGATGATCGTCGCGGACGCTCCGCCGTCGGGCGTGGCGTCGCGCAGCTGCTGCGGGGTGGCCATGCCGGAGAGCGCGATCGAGACGGCGATGTAGAGGCCGGTGCAGATCGCGAGGCCGCCGAGGATGCCGCGCGGGACGTTCCGGCGAGGGTTCTTGGTCTCCTCCGCCGCGGTGGCGACGACGTCGAACCCGATGAACGCGAAGAACACGGTGCCGGCACCCGCGAGGATGCCCATCACGCCGCCCACGGACAGCTCGGCGCCGGCCATCCAGGAGAAGAGGGTCTGCGTCATCGTGGTGCTGTGCGTCGTGGACTCGCCGAACGACTCGGGGCTCGGCACGAACGGGCTGAGGTTCGACGCGCTGAAGAACGCGAAGCCCACCACGATGATGAGCAGCACGATGGCGACCTTGATGGCCGTGAGCACGCCGGTGACGCGCGTCGAGAGCTTCGTGCCGACGGCGAGCAGCGTGGCGAGCACGACGATGAGGATGGCGGTGCCCCAGTCGAAGGACACGCCGCCGAGGTGGATCGTGTTGTGGACCCCGGACGCGACGCCGTCCGCGTCCACCCCGCCGAGGCCGAACACGTTGAGGAAGTTGTCGAAGTACAGGCCCCAGGCCTTGGCGACGACGGAGGCGGCGAAGAACATCTCCAGGATGAGGTCCCAGCCGATGATCCAGGCGAGCAGCTCACCCATCGACGCGTAGGAGAACGTGTACGCGGAGCCGGCCACCGGCATGTACGACGCGAACTCGGCGTAGCACAGCGCCGCGAGGGCGCACACGACGCCGGCGATGACGAACGAGATCACGACCGACGGGCCGGTCTGCGTGGCCGACACCTGCGCGGCCTTCGAGAAGATGCCGGCGCCGATCACCACGGAGATGCCGAGGACCATGAGGTCCCAGGCACCGAGGGTGCGCTTGAGCTGGCGCTGGGGCTCGTCGGACGCCGCGATCGTCGCTTCGATCGAGCGCCTCCGCATGAGCTGCATCGTTGAGACTCCTTACGGGAGTGGTCTGTACCACCGGGTCTCGGCGGCCGGGAGACCTTACACCGCCCGGCCGCCGCGGTGAACGGGGTGTTCAGCGCAGCTCGACGCTACGCCCGGTCGCGCTCCGCCGTCACTCGTGCGGGGCGGCGGGACGCGCCGGGGCGTCGAGGTCCGCGGAGCGTGCGGTGATCCAGGCGTCCACGCGCTCCCACTGGTCGAAGAGCCAGAGCTCCCGCCCCTCGACGTCGGCGGGCAGGTCGTCGACGCGCGTCAGGGTGCCGCCCAGCACGATGGTCTTGTCCATCGGCAGCTCGCGCCAGATGTCCTTGACCGTGACGAGGCGGTCGAGGCCGGTGTGCGCGACGACCAGCACGGCGGCGTCGGGGGCGACGGCGTCGAGCGCGGACAGGAACCCGCCCGCGTGCGGCACCATGACGTGCGGCATGCGCTCGGCCCGGTCGGCGAGGGCGTCCTTGCCGCGGGCCCGGAGCGCCTCGATCCGCTGCGCACGGCGCCGGGGCGTCACGTTCCCGCCCTCGGGGAACAGGACGAGGGCGTCGTCGGCGCCCAGGTCGGCCGAGATGCGCGTGATGGTCTCCGCGGCGCCGGGCTGCCCCGGCCTGCGGCGTGCCAGGGGCGTGACGAAGGCCGCGGGCAGCCGGCCCAGGAGGACGTCGATCGCCGGGTCCCACTGCAGCGTGTCCTTGAGGACGACGGCGGGTGCACGGCGGGCGCGACCGAGGAGGACGTCGACCAGGATGAACGAGTCCCCCGGCCCGGCGTGCCGGCTGAGCACGAGGACGGGGACGTCGGGCAGCCTCGCGCCCTCCTCGACCTCGACGACGATGGTCAGCCGCAGCGTCCACCGCACCTGCCAGAAGAGGACGGCCAGCGCGGCCCGCGCCACGGCGACGTGCGCCCGCTGCACCCAGGGCCGGTGCATCGCCAGCCCGAAGCCGGACGCCACCCACAGCGCGAACAGCACCACCAGCGCGGCGGCGTCCCACAGCACGTAGAACGACAGCATCCACAGCAGCCGCAGCACCCGCAGGCGCCCCGGCAGCAGCCAGGTCAGCGCGGCGCCGACCACCAGGGCCAGCATGATCGACGTCGGCACCAGCAGCACGGCCAGCAGCACCACGAGCGGCGCCAGCACGACCCGGCGGACCCACCGGGGCGGGGGCGCGATCACGGCTGCCCCGCGTCCGGCGGCGGTGACCCGGGCGGCGGCGCCGCCGCGAGGTACTCCCGAGCGGCGGCGTAGGACTGGGCGATGCGCGACGCGGTGGAGTCCATGCGCCGGAACGCGCCGAGCTTCTCGTCCCCCGGCAGCGCGCCGCCGGTCGGCAGCACGTGCACGGTCGCGACCCGGCGGGCCTCCTCCAGCTCCCGGAAGTACCGGTGCCGCCGGGCGATCTCGAAGCTGACGCGCGCGACGTCGGACGGCTTGGACGGCACCGTGAGCGGCTCCTCGACCCGCCCCACCTGCAGCACGTAGACCGTGGTCGCGCCGCGGCGCACGGCCTCGCCGAGCGGGATCGAGTTCACCATGCCGCCGTCCACGTAGTGCTCGCCGCCGATCTCGGTGGGCGGCAGCGCGCCCGGCACCGACGCCGACGCGAGCACCGCCTCGACCAGCGGCCCGGAGTCGAACCAGTGCTCCGACGCCCGCTCGATGCTCGCGGCGGCGACGACGAGCGGCACGGCGAGGTCGTCGAAGGTCGTCTTCTCGCCCAGGGTGCCGGCGATGAGCCGGCGCAGCGCGGCCGGGTCGTACAGGTGCGTGCGGGACTTGGCGAGGCGGCCGAGCTGCCGGTACCAGGCCTCGCCGTAGACCTCGTTCGCCGTCGGGGACGCCCACGCGGCACCGAGGCGGTCGACGACGGCGACGCTCGGGTCGGCCGCCACGGCGGCGCCGTTGATCGCGCCGATCGACGTGCCGACCACGAGGTCGGGGGCGACCCCCGCCTCGAACAGCGCCTGCAGCATGCCCACCTGGACGGCGCCGCGCACACCGCCGCCGCCGAGCACGAACGCCACCGTCATGGCCGCGATCGTGCCACGCCGAGATCGAGAGGGCACCCGCGCGAGACGGAGAAACCCCCTCCCGCGAGACAGAGATTCTCTGTCCCGCGGGAGGGGGTTCCCCTCTCGCGGTCAGGCGTGCACGTGCCCGTACCGGTGGCGGGTGCGGCTGACGGCCTGCTCGCGCACGACGGCGAGCAGCTCGCGCCGGCCGCTGGCGACCACGGGAGCGTCGAGCACGGTCACGGTGCCGAGGCGCGTCGCGGCGGCCTCGCGCAGGCCCGGCGCGCGGCCGACCACGCGGACGCGGCCGGTGACGCGGCCCGCGGCGACGGCGGCGGCGAAGTCCTCGTGGGACGTCGGCGCCTCGTGCGGCACGCCCCAGCCGGAGTCCGTGTCGGGGACGACGACGGCCGGCACGCCGGCGCGCTTCGCCGCGGCGAGCACGCGCCGCACCTCGATCGGCAGGGCGCCGTCGCCGACGCGCACGGTGAGGCGGTCGATCGGCCGGTAGCGGAAGGTGTTCTCCTCCACCGTCAGGCCCGACTTGTCGTGCCCGACGCCGATCTCCGTGGCCCAGGCGGCGTCGTCCGACGCCTGCGCCGCGGCGAGCCAGCCCTCGGGGTCGTTCGTGCGCGACGGGACGTCGGCGTCCGCCCACGCGCCGAGCTCGGCGACGTAGTTGGGGCCGCCGGCCTTGGCGCCCGGGCCGACCGCCGAGGCCTTCCAGCCGCCGAACGACTGCCGCTGCACGATGGCGCCGGTGATGTGCCGGTTGACGTACACGTTGCCGGCCTCGACGCGGTCGAGCCACGTCGCGATCTCGTCGTCGTCGAGGGAGTGGATGCCCGCGGTGAGGCCGAAGTCCACCTGGTTCTGCAGCCGGATCGCCTCGTCCAGGTCCTTGGCGGTCATGATGCCGAGCACGGGGCCGAACACCTCGGTGAGGTGGAAGAACGACCCCGGCGCGACGCCGTCGCGCAGGCCCGGCGACCAGAGCCGGTCCGCCTCGATGCCGGCCGCGGCGGCCGCGTCGTCCAGGCGGCGCGGGCGCACGAGCCACGACTCCCCTGGCTCGAGGGTCGTGAGCGCGCGCAGCAGCTTGCCCTGCGCGGGCTCGGTCAGGGGTCCCATGACGGTGGACAGCTCGGTGGGCGAGCCCACCGCGAGCGACTGCACGGCGTCGACGAGCTGGCGCCGGAACCTCTTGCCGGTCTCGGTGGCCGGGTCGCCCACGGAGCCGACCAGGATGACCAGCGACGCGGCCGAGCACTTCTGCCCGGCGTGGCCGAAGGCGCTCTTGACCAGGTCGGACACGGCGAGGTCGAGGTCCGCCGACGGCGTCACGACCAGCGCGTTCTTGCCCGACGTCTCCGCGAGCACCGGGCGCTCCGGCCGCCAGGAGGCGAACAGCTCGGCCGTCTCGATGGAGCCGGTGAGGATCACGCGGGCGACGTCGGGGTGCGTCACGAGGTGCTGGCCGAGGTCGCCGTCCGGCACCCGCAGGAACTGCACGACGTCGCGCGCGACCCGCGGGTCGAGGCCGATCTCCGGCGCGACCTGGTCGAGCGCGGCGTGCACGGCCTCGATCGCGAGCTCGTAGCAGCGCGGCGTGGTCGGCGCCGGCTTGGCGAGCACGGTCGACCCGGCCGCCAGCGCCGCGAGGGCGCCGCCCGTCGGGATGGCGACGGGGAAGTTCCACGGCGGGGTGACCAGCGTGACGCCGTCGGGCGTGAACGTGGCGCCGTCCACCTGCTCCAGGGCCTCGGCCATCGCGGCGTAGTAGCGGGCGAAGTCGATCGCCTCGCTGACCTCGGGGTCGGCCTCGGCGACGGTCTTGCCCGGCTCGTGCACCATGGCGGCGACGAGGTCCGTGCGGCGGCCCTCGAGCTCGCGGGCGGCGGCGCGCAGCACGCGCGCGCGGTCGGCGGGCGCGACGGCGCCCCAGGCGCGCTGGGCGGCGACGGCGCGGGCGACGGCGTCGTCGATCGCCTCGGTCGAGGCGACCTCGGGAGCCTGCACCGGGACGAACCCGGATTCCGGCCCGACGACGCTCCGGGCCCACGCGCGGTGCGCGGCCACGGCGGGGTCGGTGTCGACGGCGTTGCGGAACGGCTCCGCGGTCGGGCAGCCGGCGGCGGTGGGCGCGGTGGCCCCACCGGCGAACCGGTCGCGGCGGCGCGGCGCGACGTCCACGGGCCGGTAGTGCACGCCGTGCGTCACGGACGCGCGGAAGGCGAGCTCCTGGCGCTCCATCGGGGTGGACGCGACGCCGGTCGCACCGGTGGCGGGCGCGAAGGCGGCGTGCAGGAAGTTCTGCTCGGCGGCGTTCTCCTCGAGGCGGCGCACCAGGTAGGAGATCGCGACGTCGAAGTCCTCGTCGCGCACCACCGGCGTGTACAGCACGACGTGGCCGCCGTCCTTGGCCACCTCGTCGCGCACGAGGCGCGCCTCGATGGGGGCCATGCCCTGCAGCATCTCGATGTCGAGGCCCTCGGTGACGCCGCGGCCGCGGGCGAGCAGCACGGCGAGCGCGACGTGGAAGAGGTTGTGCGACGCCACCCCCAGCCGGACCGCGGAGGTGCGGTCGGCGCGCAGGTGGTGGTCGAGGATGCGCACGTAGTTGGCGTCCACGTCCGGCTTGGTGGGGTACGGCGCCTGAGCCCAGTCGTGCAGCTCGGCCTCGACGTGCTCCATCGCCAGGTTGGCGCCCTTGACGAGGCGCACCTTGATGCGCGCGCCGCCGTCGGCCACGCGCTTCTGCGCGAACTCGGTGAGCTCGTCGAGCGCGCCCATCGCGTCGGGCAGGTAGGCCTGCAGCACGATGCCGGCCTCGAGGTCCTTGAACTCCTCGCGGTCGAGCACCTGCGTGAAGACCGCGGTGGTCAGCGCGAGGTCCTTGTACTCCTCCATGTCGAGGTTGAGGAAGACGCCGTGGTCGCGCGCGGCCCGGTACAGGGGCAGCAGGTGCTCGACGACGCGCTCGCGCGAGCCGTCCAGGTCCCAGGTGACGAGCTGCGCCGCGACGGAGGACACCTTGACGGAGACGTAGTCGACGTCGGGCCGGCGCACCAGGTCGATGGTGCGCTGCAGGCGGGCGGCGGCCTCGTCGTCGCCGAGCACCGCCTCGCCGAGCAGGTTGACGTTGAGCGTGTAGCCCTCGGCGCGGGTGCGGGCGAGGTGCGCGGTGAGGCCCTTGCCGGCGTCGGCGACGAGGTGGCCGACGAGCTGGCGCAGGCGCACGCGCGCGGCGGGGACGACGACGGACGGCAGCACGGGGGCGACGACGGCGCCGACCTTGAACAGGGTGCGGTCGACGGGGCCGAGGAAGGTCGCCGAGCCGGCGTCCCGCCCGAGGCGGGCGAGCGCGGTGGCGGCGACGCCGACGTCCTGCGGGCGCGCGACGTCGTCGACGAACCCGACGGCGAGCTCGAGCCCGGCCGGGTCGGAGACGAGCGAGCCGAGCCGCTCGGCGGTGGCGCGCGTCTTCCGGTCGGCGCGGGTGGTCGACCCGGCAGCGCCGGAGGAGCCGGAGGCGACGGCGATCCAGTGGTGGGCGAGGGCGACGGCGTCCTCGACCAGGGCTTCGGCGCCCGCGTCGGTGGGGGCGCTCTGCACGGCGGATGGGGTGGCGCCGCCGCGCGCCGGAACGGAGGTACTCATGCCCCCAGGGTGCGCCCTCCGGCCGGGGCCCGTCTTGTACGATCGGGCGCGCGATGGGAGCAGATTCCGACAACACCACCGGCACCGCGGGCGACGCCCCGGGAGAGCCCGTCGGCGACCCCGCGCCGGTCCGCGCCGAGGCCGCGCCGGACGTCCCCGGCACCGCGGCTCTCATGGCCGCCCTGTCCCCCGTGATGGTGGACCTCATGGACGAGCTGTCGGACGTGATGTTCTGCGCCAAGGACGCCGACGGCCGCTACCTCGCCGTGAACCAGGTGTTCGTGCGCCGCACCAACGAGCGCTCCCGCCGCCAGGTGCTGGGCCGCCGCGCCGTCGACCTCTTCGTGCCCGAGCTGGCCGAGCGCTACGAGGCGCAGGACGCCGAGGTGCTGCGCACGGGCCGCCCGCTGCGCAACGAGCTGGAGCTCATCCGCCGGGTGGGCGGCACGCCCGGCTGGTTCCTCACCGCGAAGCTGCCCGTGCGCGACGCCGCGGGCCGCGTCGTCGGCCTCGTCTCCGTGTCGCAGGACCTGCGCTCGGGCGACGCCGACGACGCGACGATGGACGCGATGGCGCGCCTGGTGGCCGCCGTCGAGCGGCACCTCGACGCCTCCCCCGGCGACCCGCTGTCCGTGGCCGACCTGGCGCGGCTGTCGGGCAGCACGCCCGCCGTCCTGGACCGCCGGGTGCGCAAGGTCTTCGGGCTCTCGCCGCGCCAGCTCGTGCTGCGCACGCGGGTGGACCGCGCCGCGCACCTGCTGACGTCCACGACCACCCCGCTCGCGGAGGTCGCCGCCGCGGCGGGCTTCTACGACCAGCCGTCGTTCACCCGCACGTTCGCCCGGCTCACGGGCGAGACGCCGTCGTCGTTCCGGCGCCGCGCCCGCGCCGCGGGCTGAGGCTCACCCGCCGAGCACGGGCGCGAGCGCCTCGACCAGCTGCTGCACGCCGAGCACCACGAACATCAGCGTCACCAGCCCGAGGATCACGTTCGTCAGCGGCCGGTTGCGCCACCGCTCCGGCACCCGCGACGAGTTCATGAGGATGAGCAGCGTGATCGCGAGGAACGGCATGAACAGCGAGCCGAGCGCGCCGTAGGCGACGACGAGCGCGATGGGCTTGTCGAGCAGGAGCAGCAGCATCGGCGGGAACGTGAGCCACAGGATGTACGCCCTGTAGTAGCTGCCGCCGGCCTTGCGCCGCGGGTCGTCCTCCGCCAGCCCGCGGACCGTGGCGACGAAGTCCGCGAACATCAGCGAGACTCCGTTCCACACGCCCAGCACCGACGAGAACGACGACGCCCAGAAGCCGACGAGGAACAGCGGCGCCATGAACGTCCCGTACCGCTCGGCGAGCACGTCGGAGAGGTCGACCAGGCCGCCCTCGCCGTCGGCGACCGTGATGCCGGAGGAGTACAGCAGCTCGGCGCCCACGATGAGCATGGAGATGACGAAGACGCCCGATATGACGTACGCCATCGCGTTGTCGATGCGCATGACCTTCATCCAGCGCGGCGCGTACCAGCCCTTCTCCTTCAGCCAGTACCCGTAGGCCGCCAGCGTGATCGTGCCGCCGACGCCACCCGCCAGGCTGAGCGTGTAGAGGATCGAGCCCTCCGGGATGCGGGGCACCAGGCCACCGAGGATCTGGCCGAGGTTCGGCACCGTGAGGACCGCGGAGCCGACGATCGTCACGAACATGACGCCCACGAGCACGGCGATGACGACCTCGAACATCTTGTACTTCCCGAGCCAGACGATGGCCGCGCCGATCAACCCCATGCCGATCGCGAACCAGATCAGGTCGACCTGCGGGAACAGCGCGACGAGCGGCAGCGCCGAGCTCGACATCGCCGCGGCGCCGTAGCTGAAGCCCCACACCACGATGTAGACGCCGAAGTAGACGCTCGCCCACGCGCCCAGCGACTTCCAGCCGTCGAAGATCGTGCGGTTCGTGGCGAGCGACCAGCGGCCCGCGCCCTCCACCAGCACGATCTTGATGATCACGCCGAGGACGGCCGCCCAGAGCAGGGTGTACCCGAACTTGCTGCCGGCGACGAGCGTGGCGACCAGGTCCCCGGCGCCGATGCCCGTGGCCGCGACGACCAGGCCGGGGCCCACCAGGCGCCAGCGGGGGCGTTCCACGTCGGAGCCGTGGTCGAGGTCTCGGTCGAGGGCGGGGGGTGTGACGTCCTTGTCAGCCATGTCGCCGGAGGCTACCGCACGGATGTTCCGGTCCTGTGACATACCGGGTGCGTCGGCGGGCCCCGCTGCACGATTCCCACAAGAGAGCCGCCCCAGCACGCCCGCCGCCTCGCCGCGTGTGTACGACCTGCACAAACGGACTCCCCCGAGCGTTGGTCCACCTCGGTCATGACCGCGACCGCCTGCCGCCCCTAGCGTCGTCGTCATGACCGCAGCCGTGCTTCCTCTCTCCCCCGCCCGCCCGCGCCGCGTCCTCGCGGACCTGCTGCCCGGGGCGCTCGCCCGCGACGCCGTCCTCGTCGTCGCGGTGGCCGCCCTCACCGCGCTGGCCGCCCAGGTCGTCGTCCCGGTGCCCGGCCTGCCGGTGCCGCTCACCGGCCAGACGTTCGCCGTCCTGCTGGGCGCCGCCGCCCTCGGCCCCTGGCGCGGGGCCGCCGCCCAGGCGGTCTACCTCGCCGCCGGCGTCGCGGGCCTGCCCGTGTTCGCCGGCGCGACGGCGGGCTGGGAGTCCGTCGCCGGCGCGTCCGGCGGCTACCTCGTCGGCTTCCTCCTGGCGGGCGTGGTCGTCGGGGCGCTCGCGCGCCGCGGCGCCGACCGCCGCGTGCTGTCCACCGTCGGCACCTACGCGCTCGGCACCCTCGCCGTCTACGCCGTGGGCGTGCCGTGGCTCGCGGTGAGCACCGGGATGCCCGTGGGCGCCGCGCTGCTCTCCGGCGCCGTCGTCTTCCTGCCCGGTGACGCGCTCAAGGCCGCGCTCGCCGCCGCGCTGCTGCCGACCGCCTGGCGGTTCGTGCGCTGAGGCGCGCCCCGAGCCGCCGGTCGAGCTTGTCGAATCGCCGCCCCTCGGTCTCGACAAGCTCAACCGGCGGCATCGTCGGGTCAACGCCCGGACACGGCTCCGTAAGGTGGCGGGTTTCGCCCGCTGGAGGGCCTGCGGGAGCGGCTACGGTGGGCGCCGAGGCCCACCATCCCGGGCCGCGCCACCCCTGCCGGGGCCCCTGACCGGGGTCCTCGGCACCGTGTCCTGGAGGACCCGTGACGACGACGACGTCGATGACCTCGACACCCCTGCCCGACACCCCGGCCGCGCCGGCCGCCCCCGCCCCGCGGACGAGCTCCCCGCTCGACACGGCGCACAGCCAGCTCGACAGCGCGGTGGCCGTGCTCGGCTACGACGCGGGCCAGCGCCAGATGCTGGCCACACCCCGCCGCGAGATCCACGTGGCCGTGCCCCTGCGGCGCGACGACGGCGAGACCGTCCTCTTCCACGGCTTCCGCGTGCAGCACAACATCACCCGCGGCCCCGGCAAGGGCGGCCTGCGCTACGCGCCCGGCGTCGACATCGACGAGGTCCGCGCCCTCGCCATGTGGATGACCTGGAAGTGCGCCATCGTCGACCTGCCGTACGGCGGCGCCAAGGGCGGCGTCGCCATCGACCCGCGCGACTACTCGACGGCCGAGCTGGAGCGCGTCACCCGCCGGTACACCTCCGAGATCATGCCGATGATCGGCCCGGACACCGACATCATGGCGCCCGACATGGGCACCGACGAGCACACCATGGCCTGGGTCATGGACACCTACTCGGTGAACCGCGGGTACACGATCCCCGCCGTCGTGACCGGCAAGCCGCTGGCGCTGGGAGGATCCCGCGGCCGCGGCACCGCCACCAGCGCCGGCATCGTGCACGTCACCGCCGCGGCGCTCGGCGAGGCTGGCGTGCCGCTGACCGACGTCACGGTCGCCGTGCAGGGCTTCGGCAAGGTGGGCTCGCACGCCGCCGCCATCTTCGCCGCCCGCGGCGCCACCGTCGTCGCGGTGAGCGACCAGTACGGCGGCGTCCGCAACGACGCGGGCCTCGCGATGGACCGCCTGTTCTCGCACGTCGCCGCGACCGGCTCCGTCGTCGGCTTCGACGGCGCCGACCCGCTGTCCAACGAGGAGCTGCTCGGCCTCGACGTCGACGTCCTCGTGCCCGCCGCGGTCGAGGGCGTGCTCGACGGCGTCACCGCCGCCTCCGTGCGGGCGCGCTGGGTGGTCGAGGGCGCCAACGGACCGACCACCACCGACGGCGACAGCGTGCTCGCCGCGAACGGCGTCACGGTCGTGCCGGACGTGCTCGCCAACGCGGGCGGCGTCGTCGTCTCCTACTTCGAGTGGGTGCAGGCCAACCAGACCTACTGGTGGTCGGAGGAAGAGATCGCCGACCGCCTCGAGCACCGCATGACCTCCGCGTACGGCGACGTCTCCGCGCTCGCCAAGCGCGAGGGCCTGTCACTGCGCGACGCCGCGCTGGTCATCGGCGTGCAGCGCACCGCCGAGGCGCACCGCATCCGGGGGCTGTACCCCTGAGCACCGACCGGACGGACCCCGCGTCGCCCGCGGCCGACGACCTGGGACCCGACCTGGAGCCCCTCGTCGCACGGCTGCGGGCGGCGGGCTGCGTGTTCGCGGAGGACGAGGCGGCGCTGCTGCTGGAGGCCGCGCCCGACGACGCGGCCGAGCTCGAGGGCCTGGTCGCGCGGCGCGCGGGCGGCGAGCCGCTGGAGCACGTGCTCGGGTGGGTGGAGTTCGCCGGCCGCCGCTGGTCGGTGGGGCCCGGCGTGTTCGTGCCCCGGCGCCGCACGGAGCTGATGGTCGCCGCAGCGCTCGCGCTCCCCGCCCCGGCCACCGTGCTCGACCTGTGCTGCGGCTGCGGCGCGGTGGGCGGTGCCGTGCTGCTGGGGCTGCGCGCCGCCGGGACCGATCCCGTGCTGCACGCGAGCGACGTCGAGCCCGCCGCGGTCGTGCACGCCCGGCGCAACCTGGCGCCGCTCGGCGCCGCCGTGCACGAGGGGGACCTCCTCTCCGTCGTCCCCTCCGTGCTGCGCGGCCGCGTCGACCTGCTGCTGTGCAACGCGCCCTACGTCCCCACCGACGCCATCGCGACGATGCCGCCCGAGGCGCGCGACCACGAGCCCGCGGTCGCGCTCGACGGCGGCGCCGACGGCCTGGACGTGCTGCGCCGCGTCGTCGCGGCGGCGCCCGGCTGGCTCGCGCCGGGCGGGTCGTTGCTCTTCGAGGTCGGCACGGACCAGGTGCCCGGTGCGACGACGCTCGTCGAGGCGCACGGGCTGCGCGCCGCCCTCGTCACCGACGAGGACCCGGACGCCGAGGACGCCACCGGCGGCACCGTCGTCGTCGCCACCCTGGACACGAGGTAGCAAGGACTCTGCCGAGGGAGGACGAGACCGGCCGAGGTCATCGACTACCTCACCGAGATTCGTCCGGTCGCACTGCGTGAAGTGCGGGGGACAGGGGTGCGGAGCGCCTGCTGGTCCTCCCTCGGCAGAATCCTCCCTACCTCACGGTCAGGCGCGGGGCTGCTTCTCCGCCCAGTCGGCGAGGGTGACGCGCGGGCCGGTGAAGAACGGCACCTCCTCGCGCACGTGGCGCCGGGCCTCGGTCGCGCGCAGGTCGCGCATGAGGTCGACGATGCGGTGCAGCTCGTCCGCCTCGAACGCCAGCAGCCACTCGTAGTCGCTCAGCGCGAACGTGCTCATCGTGTTGGCGCGCACGTCCGTGTACCCGGCCGCGGCCATGCCGTGGTCGCGCAGCATCGTGCGGCGCTCGTCGTCGGGCAGCAGGTACCAGTCGTAGGAGCGCACGAACGGGTAGACGGAGAGGTAGTCGCGGGGGCGCTCGCCGGCGAGGAACGCGGGCACGTGGCCCTTGTTGAACTCGGCGGCGCGGTGCAGCGCCACGACCGACCACTCGGGCGCCAGGGACGCACCCAGACGCGAGGCGCGCAGCCGCTGGTAGGCGCCCTGCACGGACTCGACCGACGGGCCGTGCACCCACACCATGAGGTCGGCGTCGGCGCGCAGGCCGGCGACGTCGTACACGCCGCGCACGACGACGTCGCCCTCGGCGCGGGCCGGGTCGCGGGCGTCGTCGGGCTGGCCGTCCCAGAGGGCGGCGTCCGCCTCCGCGGCGAGCTCCGCGCGCTCGGCGTCGCCCGCCGGCAGCGGCTCGGCGGTGGAGAAGACCGCGATCATGGCGTACCGGATGGACTCGTTGATCGAGGCGGCGTCGACGGTCTCGCCGGTGTCGCCGTGGATGTGGCTGTCGGTCATGACGTCCTCTCGGGGCGGGTCAGGAGTGCAGGTCGACGCTGCACAGGGCGGGGATGCCGCTCGGCTCGCCGTCACGCCGCAGGCAGCAGCCGGGCGCGCACACCGAGCGGAAGGCGGGGAGGTTGCCGACCGTCTCCTCCACGACGTCCTCGCCGCGGGCGATGGCCGCGCGCTCGAGCAGCAGGTCCACCAGGCCGGACACGAACGCCGGCCGGGTGCCGACGGTGCCCGCCCGGACCGCGGTCATGCCGAGCTCGGTGGCCGTGGCCATCGCCTCGGTGTCGAGGTCGTAGGCCACCTCCATGTGGTCGGAGACGAACCCGATCGGGGACAGGACGACGTCCTTGAGGCCCTGGCCGGCGCGCTCGGTGAGCAGGTCGTTGACGTCCGGCTCGAGCCACGGCTGCGACGGCGGGCCGGAGCGCGAGCAGTACGCCAGCTCCCACTCGACGGCGTGCCCGCGCACCTCGGAGACGACGGCGGCGATGACGGCGGCGACGTCGAGGTGCTGCGCGGAGTACGTGGCGTGCGAGACCTGGGACGCCGCCTCCATCGTGTCGGGGATGGAGTGCGTGACGAAGACGAGCTTCGCCGCCGCCGGGACGCCGCCCTTCGCCTCGAGCGCCTCGTAGCCCTCGAGGACGGCCTCGGCGTTGGCCGCCACGAAGCCCGGGTGGTTGAAGTAGGAGCGGATCTTGTCGAACTGGACGCTCGTGGAGCCCTCGGCGCCGAGCTGCCCGCGCTTCTCCAGCGTCACGGCGAGGTCCTCGCGGTACTGCCGGCAGCCGGAGTAGGACGAGTAGGCGGACGTGACGAGCGCGACGGCGCGCTTCGCGCCCAGGCGCTCGAGCTCGTCGATCGCGTCGGTGGTGTAGGGCTCCCAGTTGCGGTTGCCCCACACGACGGGCAGGTCGAGGCCGCGCTCGGCGAGCTCGGCCTCCAGCGCCGCCTTCAGCGCGAGGTTCTGCTCGTTGATGGGGCTCTTGCCGCCGAAGCCGTAGTAGTGCTCGCCGACCTCCTCGAGCCGCGAGTCGGGGATCCCCTTGCCGGCGGTCACGTTGCGGAGGAACGGGACGACGTCCTCCGGCTTGTTCGGACCACCGAAGGAGTACAGGAGCAGGGCGTCGTAAGGGCCGGCATCGGCCGACTGGGGGGTCAGCGACATGACTGCCATCATGGCACCGGCCCGGGAGCCGGCCCGTCGAGAACGGCCCCCGGCCGACGTGACGTTGATGGCACGCGTTGTCATCTCCGGTCAGGGATGCCCGCCTGCGCGAGGCGGAGCCGGTCCAGCACGTCGCGCAGCCGCTCGAGCTCCTCGGTCGGGAGCGCCTGCCCCACGTACTCGGCGATGGTGCGCACGTGCGCGAGCCCGGTCTCGCGCTGCCGCCGCGCCCCCTCCGCGGTGAGCCGCACCAGGGTGCCGCGGGCGTCGTCGGCGGGGACCGAGCGGGCGACAAGCCCGCGCCCCTCGAGCCGTTCGACCATGCGCGACAGCGACGACTGCGCGATGAGCATCCCCTCGTTGAGGTCGCGCAGCCGCAGCTCGCCCCGGGGCGCGCGCGACAGGGTGAACAGCACGTCGTACTCCCGCATCGACAGGTCGCGCCAGATGTCGTCGGCCTGGAAGCGGCGCATCAGCGTGACCTGCGCCCGGAACAGCGACTCCCAGGCCTCGGCGGCGAGGCGGACGTCGGGGGCCGGCGGCCGGGTCCCGACGTGGCGCTCGGGCGGGGTGGGGGACGTCGGCGTCGGCTCGGGCGGGGTCACCGTCGCAGTGTGCCGCAGGCCTCCGACGGACGCCCGACGACGTCCCCGTCAGGCCGGCTCAGCGGCCGAGCCGTCGCTCCCGCCGGGAGAAGTCGCGCAGCGCGCGCAGGAAGTCCACGCGGCGGAAGTCGGGCCAGTACGCCTCGCAGAAGTACAGCTCCGAGTGCGCGCTCTGCCACATGAGGAACCCGCCCACGCGCAGCTCGCCCGACGTGCGGATGACGAGCTCCGGGTCGGGCTGGCCCTTGGTGTACAGGTGGGCGGCGATGTCGTCGACGTCGATCCGCTCGGCCAGCTCCTCGAGCGACGCCCCGGTGGCGGACTCCTGCTTGAGGTACGACCGGACGGCGTCGGCGATCTCGTGCCGGCCGCCGTAACCGACGGCGACGTTCACCTGCAGGCCCCGGACGTCCTTCGTCGCCTCGGCCGCGGAGCGCACGGCGTCCGCGAGCTCGCCCGGCAGCAGGTCCAGCCGGCCCACGACGCGCAGCCGCCAGCGCCCCGACTCCGCGAGGTCCTGGACGGCGTCGCGGATGATGTCGAGCAGGTCGGCGAGCTCGGACGCGGGGCGCGCGAGGTTGTCGGTGGACAGCATCCAGAGGGTGACGACCTCGACGCCGAGCTCCTCGGCCCAGCCCAGGAACTCCGCGATCTTGTCCGCCCCGCGCCGGTGCCCCGTGGCCGCGGTCTCGCCGAACGACCGGGCCCACCGCCGGTTCCCGTCGAGGATGACGCCGACGTGCCGGGGCGTCTGCGCCGTCGGCAGCGAGGCGGCCAGGCGCCGCTCGTACAGGCCGTAGAGCAGGTGGGGCATGCGCACGCGGGACCTCGAGGGTTCGGGCCGGGCCGCGGGCGCGCGACGGCGCGGGCACCCGGCGGGGGCGGGACGGACGGAGAGCGGGACAACGGTACCGCTCCCGTGGACCCGCAGGTCCCGGGCCTGGCGGACGCCCGGCGACGCCCCGCAACCCCTGCGCACGATCTTCACGGCGCGGGGTCGCTGCGCCCGCGCCGCGTCCCCTACGCTGGCGTAACCTACGGATGCGTAGGTTTGTCGTCCGATCGAGAAGGAGCACCCGTGGCAGCAGCCGCCCAGCCGAACGGCCACCGGGCCGACCGCCTCGACGTCGACGACGTCAAGGAGGTCGCCCGCGAGGCGAAGGGCGTCATGGGCGACGCCGTGCAGACCGTGTCGGCGGCGGCCGCCGGGAAGGCAGCCCTCCTCAAGCCGCACCTGCGGGGCTGGATCCACGCCGTGACGACGCCGCTGGCGCTGGCCGCCGCGATCGTGCTCGTCGTCCTCGCCGACACCACCGCCGACAAGGTCGCGTGCGCGGTCTTCGGCGTCACCGCCGTCATGCTGTTCGGCACCAGCGCGGTCTACCACCTCGGCACCGGCACCTGGTCGCCCCGCACCGCCGCCGTCCTGCGACGCCTGGACCACGCCAACATCTTCCTCATCATCGCCGGCACCTACACGCCCCTGGCCGTGATGCTGCTGCCGCGCGGCACCGCCACCGTGCTCCTCGCCGTCGTCTGGAGCGGCGCGATCCTCGGCCTCGTCGGGCGCGTGCTGTGGATGAGTGCGCCGCGCTGGCTCTACGTCCCGGTCTACGTGGCGCTGGGCTGCGTCGCCGTCGGCTACATCCCGCAGTTCGCCGCCGCGGGCGGCGCCGCCGTCGCCTGGCTGGTCGCCTCGGGCGGCATCGCGTACATCCTCGGCGCCGTCGTGTACGGCACCAAGTTCCCGGACCCGTCGCCCCGCTGGTTCGGGTTCCACGAGATCTTCCACGCGCTCACCGTGGTCGGCTTCACCTGCCACACCGTGGCGATCTACCTGGCGGCCCTGTAGCCGCGCGCGGCCGGGCCCGGCCGGCTCAGCCCGCGGGCACCACGAGGTAGCGCCGGTTCGCCAGCGACGGGTTCTGCCGGCGCACCTGGGCCAGCGGCTCCGGGTCCAGGTCCACGGTGCGCACCTGCGGGGTCTCGTCGAGCTCGAGGCCGACGACGCCGTCCGGCCCGGCCAGGAGCGACCGGCCCACCAGCCCGGGGCCGGACATCCCGACGCCGATCACCACCGCCGTGTTCTCGATGGCCCGCGCGCGGATCAGGGTGCGCCAGTGGTCCGCCTTGAGCGGGCCGTCCACCCACGCCGCCGGGACGACGATGACGTCGGCCCCGGCGTCCACGAGCCGGCGCGCCGACTCCGGGAAGCGCAGGTCGTAGCAGGTGACGACGCCGAACGTGAGGTCCCCCAGCCGCAGCACGAGGGGCGGCACACCGGCCGGGCCGGGCTCGAGACGGTCGGACTCGCGCGTGCCGAACGCGTCGTAGAGGTGCACCTTGCGGTACGCGCCGACGACCGTGCCCGTCGCGTCGACCGCGACGACGGTGTTGAACGCGCGCGTGGGGGGCTCGGGCGCCGAGCCTGCCGCCGGCGTCGTCCCCGTGATGGCGGGCAGCGAGCCCGTCACCGCGGGGAACGAGCCCGTCACGGCGGGGAACGCGCCCGTCACGGCGGGGAACGCGCCGCTGACGGCGGGGAACGCGCCGGTCACGGCCGGGTGCTGGCCGGTGCTCGCGGCCGGGGCGCCGTAGGCGGGCAGGGTGGTGCCGGCCACCACCGCGATGCGGTACCGCGCGGCGTGCTGGCGCAGGGCGGTGACGAACGGGCCGTCGAGCGGCTCGGCGTGCTCGACGCCGACGCCGTGCGGGTCGTAGCCGGAGGAGTACTCGGGCAGCACGAGCAGGTCCGCGCCCACGCGGCCGGCGGCGAGGAAGGCCTCGGCGACCGCCTCGCGGTTGGCGTCGTGGTCGGCCGTGATCGCGAGCTGGCCGACCGTGACCCGCACGCTCGCGCTCATCGGCCGGGCTCGCCGTCCGCGTCGTCACCCGTCCCGCCGTCGCCGGCACCGCCGTCGCCGCGCGGCCCGTCACCGTCGGACGCGTCGCCGGGCGCACCGGGGCCCCGCCCCGGGCCGTGGAGCCCGAAGTGCTTGGGCTCCTCGAGCGGGATGCCCTGGTCCTCGGCGTTGCGCTGCGCGCGGCGCAGGTGCCGCGTGAGCGACAGGAAGAGCAGCACGCAGGCGACGGCCACGGCGAACGTCGCGACGAACCCGGCGAGGCCCGGCGTCACCTGGAGCTCGTCCGGCCCCTGGCCCGGGCTGGGGCTCGGGCTGGGCGCGGCGGCGAGCAGGGTCCAGACGGCGCTCATCGGACCTCCTCGCGGAGGCCGGCGAACAGGTCGTCCTCGGGCAGCGACGTCGGCACACGCGAGTCGGCGAGCTCGTACTCCTCCGTGGGCCACACGTCGGCCTCGAGGTCGCGCGGGACGGCGAAGAAGAACCCGTCCGGGTCGATCTGCGACGCGTGCGCCACGAGGGCCGCGTCCCGCTGGGCGAAGAAGTCCGCGACGGCGACGTGCGTCGTCGCCTCCCGCTCGGGGATCTCACGCGCCGCCCGCGACTCGATCCAGTCGCCGAACGGCGACTCCAGGCCGGCGCCCTGCATCGCCTCGTGCACGGCGCGCATGCGCGCCATCGAGAAGCCGTGGTTGTAGTAGAGCTTCAGCGGCTCCCAGGGCTCCGCGCCGCCCTCGACGACGTACCGGGAGGCGTCGCCCGCCGCGTGGTAGGCCTCGAACGACACCTCGTGGCACTTGATGTGGTCGGGGTGTGGGTACCCGCCGGACGGGTCGTACGTCGTCATGACGTGCGGGCGGAACTCGCGCACGAGCTCGACGAGGGGCGCGGCCGCCTCGTCGAGCGGCACCAGGCCGAACGAGCCCTCGGGCAGGGGCGGCAGCGGGTCGCCCTCCGGCAGCCCGGAGTCCACGAAGCCGAGCCAGGCCTGCCGCACGCCGAGCGCCTCGGCCGCGGCCGCCATCTCCAGGCGGCGGACCGCCAGGCGACCCTCGATGCTGTCGAACTCGTGCCCCTCGGGCACCTGGAAGCTCGGGTTGAGCACGTCGCCCCGCTCGCCGCCCGTGCAGGTCACGACGAGCACCTCGACCCCCTCGGCGGCGTACCGCGCGGTGGTCGCGGCGCCCTTGCTGGACTCGTCGTCCGGGTGCGCGTGCACCGCCATCAGACGCAGGGGCTCGGGCCGCGGGGTGGGCGGCACGGAGGAGGCGGAGGACAAGGTCCCTCCCGGGGTGACGGGTCGGCGTTGAGGTTCAGGGACAATGGTGCACCATGAGCGAGCCCGGCAGCCCCACTCCCCCCGCCGACCGGTACGGCACGTCGCCCGGTCGGCAGGACGGCCGCCGCCCGCTCGGTACGGGGGCCAAGGTGGCGATCGGCGCCGCCCTCGCGGCGGCGGTCGGCGTGGCCGCCTGGTTCTCGGTCGAGCAGACCCGCCGGGACCCGGTGACGGTGGAGATGGTGGGCTTCGACGTCCGCGACGCCGAGCAGGTCGACGTCACCTTCCAGGTGCACATGCCGCCCGGCACGACGGCGGTCTGCGACGTGGAGGCGCTCGCGCAGAGCTACGCCCAGGTCGGCACCCTCGAGGTGCCCGTCGGCCCGGTCGAGCAGCAGACCTCCACGTACTCCGTCACCGTGCGCACGTCCGAGGAGGCCACGACCGCGGTCGTCGAGTCCTGCGACGTCCCCGACGCCTCCTGACGCCGCCCCGGGCCCGACGTCCGACCGGGGTCACCCTGTTCGCCCAGGGCAGAGGCCTGGGTTCTGTCGCCTGCCCGGGCTATCCTGAGGGATTCACACGCAGTCCTGCCCCAGCCGACGCGCGTGCCGACGCCCGTCGGTCGCCCGCGCACGGCCGAAACAGGCCATCGAGCACCACGAAAGGAGAGCCCTCGTGACCGAGAGCACTGTCACCTGGCTCACCCAGGAGGCTCACGACCGGCTGCAGGCCGAGCTGGAGCACCTCTCCGGCCCCGCCCGCACCGAGATCGCCGAGCGCATCGCCGCCGCCCGCGACGAGGGCGACCTCAAGGAGAACGGCGGCTACCACGCCGCCCGCGAGGAGCAGGCGAAGAACGAGGCCCGCATCCGCGAGCTCACCGAGAAGCTGCGGCACGTCCAGATCGGCACGCCCGCGGACGACGGCGTGGTGGAGGCCGGCATGGTCGTCACCGCGGTCGTGGCCGGGGACGAGATGACGTTCCTGCTCGGCTCCCGCGAGATCGCCGGCACCACCGACCTCGACGTGTACTCGCCGACGTCGCCGCTCGGCGCCGCGATCGACGGGCACCGCATCGGCGAGAAGGTGGCCTACACCGCGCCGAACGGTCGCGAGATCCCCGTCGAGATCCTCAAGGCCACGCCCTTCGCGGGCTGACCTCCCCCGGGCCCTGCCCGGCACCGACGCATGCCCTGGGCGTGCCCGTCCCGACGGGCACGCCCATCGTCGTCCCGGCGACACACCCCGGCGACTTCACCCCCGCCGGTCTCATCATCCGAGACAGATGGCGATCCACAGAACCGTCGATGATCCGTCGATGGTCGACACGACCTTTCGTTGCGCTGCCAACGATCAGAGCCCCGCCGCCACGCCCGGCCGGTCGAGGAACGGTCATGGCCAAGGTGAACTTTCCCCCGCGATGCGTCTATGGTCGATGGCGGTATGGACACGACGGACACCGCAACGACCAACCATTCGACCGACGACAGCTCGACCGAGAGCGTGATCGACGACGCCGACGACACCGCGTCGTCCCGCGCCGCGGAGCCCCTCCCGGGCCTCACGGTGCGCCCGCCGACGACGCAGGACGGCGCCGCGATGTGGCGCCTGGCGCGCGACTCGGGCTCGCTCGACCTCAACTCCTCCTACGCCTACCTGCTGCTCGCGGACCACTTCGCCGCGACCTGCCGCCTGGCGTTCCTCCCCGACGACACCGGCACGGAGGGCGAGCCCGTGGGCTTCGTCTCCGCGTACCGGCTGCCCGCCGACCCCGCCACGCTGTTCGTGTGGCAGGTCGCCGTCGACCCGCGGGCCCGCGGCCGGCGCGTCGCGGGGCGGCTGCTGGACGCCGTCGTCGACGCGACGGCGGAGGGCGACGGCCCCGCCGTCACCCGGCTGCACACCACCGTGACCACGGACAACGCGTCCTCGCGGCGCGTGTTCGCGCGGTGGGCCGCCGAGCGCGGCGCGACCCTGCACGAGACGCCGGGCTACGAGGCAGCGCACTTCCCCGACGGCCACGAGGCCGAGCCGCTGCTGGTGATCGAGGGCATCCGCCCTCCCCGTTGACGTCCGTACCTCTCAGGTCCCAGACCTCGGGCTGCGCCGGTTCGGCGCGCAGGTGACGACGCAGCCCTCTCCACCACAAGACACCGCACCGGCGCGCACCACCTCAAGGAGTGTCCTTCGTGACAACCCCGACCGTCCCCACCACCGAAGCGTCCGCCGCCGACGACCCACTGGGCTTCACCGCCCTGGAGTCCGAGGTCCGCAGCTACTCGCGTTCCTGGCCCGTCGTGTTCGACCGGGCCTCGGGCGCGACGGTGTACGCGGAGGACGGCACCGAGTACCTCGACTTCTTCGCCGGCGCCGGCACCCTCAACTACGGGCACAACAACCCGCTGCTCAAGCAGGTGCTGCTGGACTACCTCGCCGACGACCGCATGGTGCACACGCTGGACATGTTCACCTCGGCGCGGCGCGAGTTCCTCGAGACGTTCAACGAGGTGATCCTGGAGCCGCGCGGGCTGGACCACAAGGTCGTGTTCCCCGGCCCGGGCGGCGCCAACGCGGTGGAGGCGGCCCTCAAGCTGGCGCGCAAGGTGACGGGCCGCGAGTCGGTCATCAACTTCACCAACGCATTCCACGGCATGACGCTGGGCGCGCTGTCCGTGACGGGCAACTCCATGAAGCGCGGCGGCGCCGGCGTCCCCCTGGTGCACGCCACCCCGATGCCGTACGACGACTACTTCGACGGCGACGTGCCCGACTTCGTGTACCTGGAGCGCCTGCTCGAGGACAGCGGCTCGGGCCTCAACGCGCCCGCCGCCGTCATCGTCGAGACGGTGCAGGGCGAGGGCGGCATCAACGCCGCGCGCGCCGAGTGGCTGCGCGGCCTGGCCGACCTGTGCAAGCGCCACGACATCCTGCTGATCCTGGACGACATCCAGATGGGCTGCGGCCGCACCGGCAAGTTCTTCTCGTTCGAGGAGGCCGGCATCGTGCCCGACATCATCTGCCTGTCGAAGTCGATCTCCGGCTACGGCCTGCCGATGGCGCTCACCCTCGTGCGCCCCGAGCTGGACATCTGGGAGCCGGGCGAGCACAACGGCACCTTCCGCGGCTTCGCCCCCGCCTTCGCGACGGCCGCCGAGGCGATCCGGACCTACTGGACGGACGACACGCTCGAGACCGCCACGACCGACAAGGGCGCGCTCGTCGAGGCGCACTTCAACTCCCTCGTCGCCCGCTACGGCGACGACGTGCTGGTCGCCAAGGGCCGCGGCCTCGCGCGCGGTCTGCAGACGCCCGACGGCGAGACCGCGGGCCGCATCTGCGACGAGGCGTTCTCCCGCGGGCTGCTCATGGAGACCTCGGGCCCCGACGGCGAGGTCGTCAAGCTGCTGCCGCCGCTGACGATCACCTACGACGAGCTGCAGCGCGGCCTGCGGATCATCAGCGACTCCGTGGCCGCCGTCCTGCCCGCGCCGACGGCCTGACCCGCCCCCGACCCACCGCACCCGAACCACCGGAGGTACCACCCATGCTCGTGCGCACGCTCGACGAGATCACCGACACCGACGCCGACGTCAAGAGCGAGAACTGGCGCTCGAAGCGGATCGTCCTGGCGAAGGAGGGTGTCGGCTTCTCCGTGCACGAGACCACCCTGTACGCCGGCACCGAGAGCTTCTTCTGGTACGCCAACCACATCGAGGCCGTCTTCATCACGTCCGGCGAGGGCGAGATCGAGGACCTCGGCACCGGCGAGGTGCACCAGCTGAAGCCCGGCTCGCTGTACCTGCTCAACGACCACGACAAGCACAAGGTGCGCCCGCGCACCGACATCACGTGCGTGTGCGTGTTCAACCCGCCGGTCACCGGCCGCGAGGTGCACGACGAGAACGGCGTCTACCCGATGGTCACCGAGCCGGAGGCCGCCGCGGTCTGACCCGCCCGACGCCGAGGTAGTACCGAATCTGCCGAGGTAGTACGAGCCTTCGCGAGGTAGTCACTACCTCGGCAGGTCTCGTACTACCTCGGCAGGTCTCGTACTACCTCGGCGCGAGGGCGGCGAGGCGGGCGCTCAGGAGGCGTCGGTCGCCCTCGCGGTCGACCTGGTCGAGGGCGAGGCGCAGCTCGACGACGGCGTCGGCGGGGCGCCCGGCGCGCGTCAGCAGGTCCGCCCGCAGGGCCGGCAGCAGGTGGTAGCCCGCCAGCGCCGGGTCCTGCCCGACGGCGTCGACGGCGGCCAGAGCGGCGTCGACGCCGCGCACCTCGGCCACGGCCACGGCCCGGTTGAGCGCGACGACGGGCGACGGCGCCAGGTCGAGCAGCACGTCGTAGAGGGCGAGCACCTCCGCCCAGTCCGTCTCCGCCGCGGTCGTCGCGCGGCAGTGCAGCGCCGCGATCGCGGCCTGCACCTGGTACGGCCCCGGTCGACGCGCCGCGAGCGCCGTGTCGAGCACCGCCAGCCCCTCGTCGATCTCCTCGCGGCGCCACCGCGTGCGGTCCTGCTCCGCCAGGGTCAGCGCGACGCCGTCGTCCCCGGTGCGCGCGTCGCGGCGCGCATGCTGCAGCAGCAGGAGGGCGAGCAGGCCGCGAGCCTCGGGCTCGTCGGGCAGCAGCCGGGCGGCGAGCCGGGCCAGCCGCACCGCGTCCCCGGCCAGCGCGCGACGCTCGGCGCATCCCTCGACCTCGTCGGCGGGCTCCGCCCAGGCGTCGTAGCCCTCCGTGAACAGCACGTAGAGGACCGCGAGCACCGCGTCCGTGCGCCCGGCGAGCAGCGCCGGCGGCGGCACCCGGAACGCGATGCCGGTGGCACGGATGCGCCGCTTGGTGCGCACCAGCCGCTGCGACATGGTCGCCTCGGGCACGAGGAAGGCGCGTGCGACCTGCCCCGTCGTCATGCCGGTGAGGGAGCGCAGCGTCAGCGCCACCCGGCCGTCGAGCGGCAGGGCCGGGTGGCAGCACGTGAACAGCAACCGCACCAGGTCGCCGTCCGGGTCGTCGGGCGACCAGCCCCCGTCGTCGAGGCCGCGCTCGACCTCGTCGTGCACGCTGTCGCCGGCCCGTCCCGGCCCGTCGACCCGCTCGCCCCGCCGCACCGCGGTCTCGCTCTTCTCCGCCTCGACGCGGCGGCGACGCAGCACGTCGAGGGCGTGCCGCCGCGCCGTCGTCGTGAGCCACGCGCCCGGCCGGTCGGGGACGCCGTCGCGCGACCAGGTGCGCAGCGCCGCCACGAACGCCTCCTGCGCGGACTCCTCCGCGAGGTCGAGGTCGCCGGTGGCGCGGGCCACCGCGCCGAGGACGCGCCCCCACTCGCCGCGGAAGGCGTCCTCGACGGCGACGGCGGCCGGCCCCGTCACGCCGGTGCGCTCCCGTCGGTCGGCCAGAAGGGGTGCACCTCGACCGTGCCGCCGCCCCGGCTGCCCGGGTGCTCGGCGGCGATCGCGAGCGCGGCCTCGAGGTCGGGCGCCTCGACGATGTCGAACCCGCCGATGACGTCCTTCGTCTCGGTGAACGGCCCGTCGGTCACCAGGGTGCGGCCGTCGGACACCCGCACGCGCCGCACGTCGGCGGCCGGCCGGAGCCGCTCCCCCAGCACGCGCGACCCGTCGGCGTCGTGCCGGCGCACCCAGTCCTCGATGTCGGCGTCCGGCTCGCGGTCGGGCACGTCGGGCTCGATCACCAGCATCAGGTACCGCATCACGCGCCCCCGTCCGTCGCGCCGGAGCCGTCGAGGCCCAGCGGCCAGAACGGCCGCAGCTCGATGGCGCCCCCGTGGGCCATGGGGTGCTCGGACGCGATGGTGATCGCCGTGTCGAGGTCGGGCGCGTCGATCACGTCGAACCCGCCGATCGCCTCCTTGGTCTCCGAGAACGGCCCGTCGGTGACGAGCGCGCGCCCGCCGCGCACCCGCACCCCGACCGCGTCGGCGGGCGGGCGGAGCCGGTCGCCGAGCACGGCGGCGCCGCTGCCGTAGTACTTCTCCACCCACCCCTCGATGGGCGGCGCGCCCGCGGCGTCCTCCGGCCGCAGCTCCGGGTCCTCGGGGGTGGACAGCACCAGCATCAGGTAGCGCACGACGATCTCCTTCGGGTCGGTTCCTCATCCTGCACGGCCCTCGTGGCCGTGTACATGAGCACGACGAACGGGAGACCTCCCGACAGACACCTCGCCGACGACTACTTGATCCCCGTGCTCGCGATCCCCTGCACGAAGGTCTTCTGGAAGACCAGGAACACCACGAGGAGCGGCACGACGGCGACGGTCGCCACGGCCATCACGGCGCCCCACGGCGAGGCGAACGCCGGGTTGCTGGTCAGGGTGGACAGCCCGACCGGCACGGTGAGGCGTCGCGGGGGCACCACGAGGGCTCAGTGCGCCAGGACGGGGTCGCGCTCGACGGTGGACGCCGACGACGACGCGGACGACGCCGGCCGCAGCGCGGCGGGCAGCAGCGCGGCGTGGGCCTCGAGGAGCTCGTCCGTCATCGCCCGGACCTGCTCGAGCGTGCAGTGCGCGGACGTCAGCGGGTCGAGGGCGACGGCGTGGTGCACGTGCTCGACGTCGCCGGTGAGGGCGGCCCGGACGGCGAGCGTCTGGACGTTGACGTTGGTGCGGTTGATCGCCGCGAGCTGCGGCGGGAGCTCCCCGAACGACGTCGGCTGCACGCCGTCGGCGTCCACCAGGCAGGCGACCTCGACGCAGGCGTCGTCGGGCAGGTTCGTGATGACCCGGCCCGCGTTGGGCACGTTGCCGTAGACGACGGCGGGCACCCCCGTGACGACGGCGTTGACGATCGACGCCCCGTACTCGACGGACGGGCTGAGGTCGGCCTTGAGCCGCTCGAGCTGCTCGTCCACGTCGCCCTGCTCGTCGTGGGAGGAGCAGATCTCGTAGTAGTCCCAGCGCTCCGGGAGGTACTCGAGCGTCGTGGCGGGATCCTTGCGGAACCACGGCACGTACTCCGACGCGTGGTGGCTGGACTCCGTCTCGAAGTACCCGAAGTGGTTCATCAGCGTGGTGCGCACCTGCTCGTTGCCGCCCTCGTAGGTGCTGGCGGCGAGCGCGGCGTCCGAGTGGTCGCCGTCGTCGGCGAGCAGGTCGGCCGCCGCCCGGCCGCGGACGTGACGCTCGGCCATGACCCGGCGCAGGCGCGGGTACAGGTCCTCGGCGCCGCGGCGGAACTCGAGGATCCAGGCCTGGTGGTTGATGCCGGCGCACCGGTAGGAGACCTCCTCGTAGGGGACGCCGAGGGTGCGGGCGAGCATGCGCGTCGTGCCCTGCACGCTGTGGCACAGGCCCACCGTGCGCAGCCCGAGGGCGTTGAGGTAGGCGGTGGCCATCGCCATCGGGTTGGCGTAGTTGATGAACTGCGCGTCGGGGCAGACCTCCAGCGCGTCGGCCGCGATGTCCTGGTACGCGCGCACCGAGCGCAGGAAGCGGAACACCCCGCCGGGGCCGACCGTGTCGCCCACGGTCTGGTCGACGCCGTAGCGGCGCGGGATCTCGACGTCGTGCCGGTAGGACTCCACGCCGCCCACCTGGAACGTGATGATGACGAAGTCGGCCCCGTCGAGGGCCGCCCGCCGGTCCGTGGTCTGCTCGACGACGGTGGGCAGCCCGTGGTGGTCCACGAGCTCGCGGGCCGCGCCCGCCACCCGGTCCAGGCGGTGGGCGTCGAGGTCCATGAGGCAGAGCGTGGCGTCGCGCAGGGCAGGGAAGCTGAGCAGGTCACCGATGAGCCGGAACGGGAACACGAAGCCGCCGGCGCCGATGATGGTGATCTTCGGGGAATGAGCCATGCAGCGACGCTAGGCCCGAGGATGGCGGTCGATCCTCCGGATCGGTCGCCCCGCTTTCCGGGATCCTTCGATCGCCCTAGGCTCCCGGCATGACGCTGACGGTCGACGACGTCCGCCTGGAGGAGGCCGCCCTGTGGGTGCGCCGCGGCGCACCCCCGGTGATGGAGCACCCGCACCGGCACGACGACCTCGAGCTCAACCTCGTGCACTCGGGTCGCCTGGAGTACCTGTTCGGCGGGTCGACGCTGCGGGTCGAGGCGGGCGAGGTGGCGCTCTTCTGGGGCGGCACGCCGCACCAGCTGGTCGAGCCCGACGCGGTGGAGTCCGCCGTGTCGTGGGTGCACGTGCCGCTCACCGAGGTGCTCGGCTGGGCCCTGCCGGCCGAGCAGATCGCGGTGCTGCTGCGGGCGCGCCCCGTCGTCGTGCCCTCCGCCGCGCTCGCCCGCGACGTCGACGCGCTCTTCGCGACATGGCACCGCGACGTCCTGGCCGGCGGCGACCACGTCGTCGTCATGCTGGAGGTGCAGGCGTTCGTGCGCCGGACGCTCGCGGCCGCGGAGGCCGCGGGGACACCGGGCCCGGCGGGCGACGCGGCGGGCGCGGCCGGGCCGTCCGGCGCGGCCGCGTGTGCCACCGCGATGGCGCAGTTCGTGGCGGAGCACTACCGCTCCCCCATCTCGCCGTCGGACGTCGCGCGCGCCGTGCACCTCAGCCCCAGCCACGCGATGACGCTGTTCAAGCGGGTGGTGGGCACCACCCTCGGCACCTACATCGCCAGGTGCCGGGTGGCGGAGGCGCAGCGCCTGCTCATCACGACGGGCGCCACCACGGTGGAGGTCGGGCACGCGGCAGGGTTCACGTCGCAGAGCAGCTTCTACGACACCTTCCGCCAGATCTGCGGGTACGCGCCCGGCGACTACCGGCGCGCGCTGCGCTGACCCGGGCGCGGCCGGGGCGGCGCAGGTCGGGTCACGCGACCGCGAACCCCGCGGCGCGCAGGCGCTCGACGACGGCCTCGCAGTGCTCCTGCCCCTTGGTCTCGAGCTGGAGGTTCACGAGCACCTGCGCCACGGTGAGCGAGGTGTCGGTGCGGGTGTGCTCCACCTGCACGATGCTCGCGCCGGCGTGCGCGACGACGTCGAGCAGCTCGGCGAGCGAGCCCGGCTTGTCGTCGATGCACACGCGCAGCTGCAGGTACCGGCCGGCGGCGACGAGGCCGTGCTGCACCACCCGCAGCAGCAGCAGGGGGTCGATGTTGCCGCCGGTGAGGACGGGGACGATCGTGCCCGGCAGCGAGCCGGGCTCGGCGGCCAGCACCGCCGCGACCCCGGCGGCGCCCGACGGCTCCACGATGAGCTTGCCCCGCTCCGCCACGAGCAGCAGGGCGCGCGACATCTCCTCCTCGGAGACGGTGCGCACCTCCACGCCGAGGCGCGCCAGCACCTCGAACGGCACGTCGCCGGGGGTGCCGATGGCGATGCCGTCGGCCATCGTCGCGCCGAGCGCGCGCGGCACCGGTCGCCCGGCCACGAGCGACTGCGGGTACGCGGCGGCCGTCTCGGCCTGCACCCCCACGACCTTGACCTGCGGTGCGGCCTCGGCGAGGACGGTCGCGATGCCCGCGACCAGCCCGCCGCCGCCGAGCGGCACGACGACCGTGCCGACGTCGGGCACCTGCTCGAGGATCTCGAGCGCGACCGTGCCCTGACCGGTGACGACGTCGAGGTGGTCGAACGGGTGGATGAGCGTGCGCCCGGAGCGCGCTGCCTCCGCGCGGGCGGCGACGAGCGCCTCGTCCACGCTCTCGCCGACCTGCCGCACCTCGGCCCCGTAGCCGCGGGTGGCCCGCAGCTTCGGCACCGAGGCGTCCACGGGCATGTAGACGATGGCGTGGATGCCGAGCATCTGGGCCGCGAGGGCCACGCCCTGCGCGTGGTTGCCCGCGCTGGCGGCGACGACGCCGCGCGCCTTCTCCTCGTCGGACATCCGGCTCAGGCGCGTGTAGGCGCCGCGGATCTTGAACGACCCGGCGCGCTGCAGGTTCTCGCACTTGAGGACGACGGGCGCGCCCGCCACCTCGGACATCGCGCGGAAGGCCTGCACCGGGGTGCGGGTGATGACGCCGTCCAGGAGGGCCGCGGCGGTGCGGACGTCCTCGAGGGTGACGCGGTCGATCGGGGGGTGTGCTGCCACTTACCTGTTCTCTCCTGCCGGGCCCGCGTCGGGCGGGGCAGGGGCGTCGGTCGTGCTGCCGTCCGAGGTACCGCCCGCCGTCGCCGTGTCCTGCGACGCCCGTCCCGACCAGAGCAGGGTACCGGGCAGCTGGGGTCGCCGGCGCAGCAGCGGCACGTGGTCCTCGGTGCCGAGCTCGGGGAACTTGTCGTGCCCGTGCAGGTACAGCAGGATCGTGTTCAGCACGGCCGCGAGCGGCACCGCGAACAGGGCCCCCACGATCCCCGCGGCGAGGCTGCCCGCCGCGACCACGAGCACCACCGCCACCGGGTGCAGGGACACCGCGTGGCCCATGAGGAACGGCTGCAGGATGTGGCTCTCGGCCTGCTGCACCAGCAGCACGATGCCGAGCATGATGAGGGCCGCGACCCAGCCGTTCGCCACCAGCACGACGGCGGTGGCGATCGCACCGGTGACGATCGCACCGATGATCGGCACGAACGAGCCGACGAAGACGAGGATGCCGATCGGCAGCGCGAGCGCGGGGACGAAGAACGCCGACCCGATCCCGATGCCGACGGCGTCGACGAACGCGACCAGGATCTGGGTGCGCACGTAGGCCGACAGCGTGACGAGTCCCCGACGGCCCGCCTGGTGCACGTTCTCCCGGGCCCGCACGGGCAGCAGGTTGACGAGCCACGTCCAGATGGTGCGGCCGTCGAGCAGGAAGAAGATCGTGCAGAACAGGGCGATGAGCGCGCCGACGAAGACGTGCCCCACGGTGGTCGCGGCGCCCAGCGCGCCCGAGACGAGGCCGGAGCTCTCCACCAGCGAGCTCTGGAGCTGCTGGCCGTACTGGGACAGCTGGTCGGAGTCGAGCTTCAGCGGGCCCTCGGCGAGCCAGGTCGTGAACTGGCGGAAGCCCTCGACGGCCTGGTCGGCGAGATCCTGGAAGCCGCTGACGATGGACGTGCCGGCGAGCGTCACCAGGCCGCCCACCAGCACGATCAGCCCGACGATCGACACGGCCGTCGCCAGGCCCTTGCTGAGGTGCCACCGCTGCAGCGTCCGGCGCACGGGCGCCAGCAGGATCGTCAGCAGCAGCGCGATGGCGACCGGCACGACGATGGTCTTGAGCGCCGCCAGCAGCCACAGGAAGGCGGCGACGGCGGCGGCGATCAGCAGGACGCGCCACGACCAGGAGGCCGCCGCGCGCACGCTCAGTGGGACGCTGTCCGCGCCCGAGGGGGAGGTACGTTCCGAGCTCACGCGGAAACCCTAGGCGGCCCGGGGTCTCGACGCGCGGGGGCCACGCCCGCGCGCCGGCGCGGCGGTCGGCCGTCGACCGGGATCTTCACGGCGCGTCCACAGGTTGGACGCTGACGGGACCTCCTGGCGGCCCCGTCACCCTGCGGCGGGACGCCGCCGCTGCGGGTGGACGGTCTCGCCGCGCTCCAGCATCGCGACGTACTTCGCCACGTTGCGCTCGCGCGCCTCCGCCGTCTTGAGGGCCCCCAGGCGGTGCAGGATCGCGTACCGGTTCTGCGCCGTGAGGACCTCGAACATCGCCGACGCCGCGGGGCTGGCCGCGATCGCCGCGGCGAGGTCGTCCGGCACCTCGGCGCGCGCGGAGCCGTGGTACGCGGCCTCCCAGCGCCCGTCCGCCTTCGCCGCGTCGATCTCCGCCTGCCCGCGGGGCCGCATCCGGCCCTCGTCGGTCAGGCGGGCCACGATCTCCTGGTTGCGCACCGACCAGCGGCTGCGCGTCCGGCGCGGGCAGAACCGCTGCAGCATCGTGTCGGCGCCCAGGCTCCGCATCTGCGCGTCGATCCACCCGCTGCACAACGCCTCCTCCAGCGCTGACGCGTGCGTGAGCGTCGTCGGCGACGGGCGCCCCTTCTTCGCGAGCACCAGCCACGCGCCGTCGGGAGTGGTGTCCTCGTGCTCGTCGAGCCAGGCCCGCCACGCCGCCGGGTCGGGCAGGAGGAGCTGGTCGGGCAGGTCGGGGCGGTCGTCGGCCATGACGGGACCGTAGCGCCCGGCTCGCCCTCGAGCATGGAACACCCCGGCGGGCGATGTCGTTGCGCACTACGGGACCACCGCGTCCCTCTCAAGGAGGTAACCCGATGAACTCGATCTTCGACCAGCTGCTCGGCCGCTCCGGCAAGACCACCATGGTGGCGCCGGAGGACGCGCTGCCCGGGCGCGAGTCTCCCGTCCTGCCCGCCGCCCGCCCGCACACGGTGCTCGGCACGTCGCTCACGGGCCCGTGGCCCGAGGGCACGCGGGTGCTGTACCTGGCGATGGGCTGTTTCTGGGGCGCCGAGGAGATCTACTGGCAGGTGCCCGGCGTCGTGAGCACGGCCGTCGGGTACATGGGCGGCACGACGCCGAACCCGACGTACGAGGAGGTGTGCACGGCGCGCACCGGGCACACCGAGACCACCCTGGTGGCCTACGACCCGGCGAAGGTCTCCGAGGCCGAGCTGCTCAAGATCTTCTGGGAGCGGCACGACCCGACCCAGGGCTTCCGGCAGGGCAACGACGTCGGCACGCAGTATCGCTCGGCGGTCTACTGGACCACGCCGGAGCAGGAGCAGGCGGTGCGCGAGACGGCGATGCGGTACTCCGAGGTGCTCGCCGCGAAGGGCTACGACCCGATCACCACCGAGCTGCGACCGGCCGTCGAGGCCGGCCCGTTCTACTACGCCGAGGACTACCACCAGGAGTACCTCGACAAGAACCCGCACGGCTACCGCTGCCACGCGACGACGGGCGTCCCCTACCCCGACGCCGCCTGACGCACGTACCGCGCACGGCCCGTCCCCGCTCCGGGGGCGGGCCGTGCGCGTGCCAGGCGAAGACGTCGAGCAGCCGCCGGCAGCGCACGGGGTCCTCGGTGAGCCCGCGCGCCGGCCCCCACAGCAGGGCGGACGTCGCGCGCAGCACCATCCGGGCGCGGCGGCCGCTGGACGGCCGGTGTGGCCGCGGGTGTGGAATGGGGGCATGAGCGAGCAGAGCACCACGCCCGACGTCCCCACCCGTAACGCCGCCGACGGCACCGCGATCCCCGCCGTCGGCTTCGGCACGTACAAGCTCAAGGGCCACGGCGGCGCCGACGCGATCGCCCGCGCCATCGACGCCGGCTACCGGCTGATCGACTCGGCGTTCAGCTACGAGAACGAGGGCACCGTCGGCCGCGCCGTACGGGCCTCCTCGGTGCCGCGCGAGCAGCTGCTGATCACGTCGAAGCTGCCCGGCCGCCGCCAGGCCTACGACGACGCCGTCGCCACCGTCGAGGAGTCGGTGTACCGCAGCGGGCTCGACCACCTCGACCTGTACCTCGTCCACTGGCCCAACCCGCGCATCGGGAAGTACGTCGAGGCGTACCAGGCGCTGGTCGACTGCCGCGAGCGCGGCCTGATCCGGCACGTCGGGGTCTCGAACTTCCTGCCCGAGCACCTCGACGCCGTCATCGAGGCCACCGGCGTGACCCCGGTCGTGAACCAGGTCGAGCTGCACCCGTACTTCCCGCAGGCCGCCCAGCGTGCCGCCGACGCCGAGCGCGGCATCGTCACCGAGGCGTGGAGCCCCCTGGGCCGGGCGAGCGACATGCTCGGGGACCCGGTGATCGCGGAGGTCGCGGCGGCCCACGGCGTCTCGCCCGTGCGCGCCATCCTGCGCTGGCACGTGCAGCTCGGCGTCGTGCCCATCCCCAAGGCGTCCAGCCCGGAGCGGCAGGCCGACAACCTCGACCTGTTCTCGTTCGAGCTCACCGACGACGAGATGGCCCGCATCACCGGTCTCGGCCGCCCCGACGGGCGCACCGCCGACCAGGACCCGGCGGTCTACGAGGAGCTCTGACCCACCTCGTCGCCACCCGCGGGGCGGGCGTCGCGCCCGTCCCGCGGGCCGAAGACGCGCAGCGCGTCCGCGTCGCTCGCCGCCGACCGCAGGTACTCGTCGGCCCACTCCTGGACGTTCGGGTATGACGATCCCGCCACCAGCGCCGCCACGGCGGCGTCCACGTCGACGGCCGTGTGTCGCAGCTCGACCTGGCCGCCGCGCAGCAGCGCCCACGACCCGCCGGCACGGCCGTACGGCATCCCGACGCTGCCCGGGTTCACGACGAGGCGCCGGTCCACCAGCCGCACGAACGGCATGTGCGTGTGCCCGCACAGCACCGTCGTGACGTCGTCGTCCAGCCCGCCCAGCACCTCGGCCCATCGCTCGAGCGAGGAGTCGACCAGCACGACCTCCTCGTCGTCGCGCGGCGTCCCGTGGCAGGCCACCACCCGCCCGAACCCGCGCACGCGCAGCTCCACGGGGTGCGGCAGCCCGGCCAGCAGCGCGACGTCGGCGGGGCGCAGCTGCGCCGCCGCCCAGGGGGCGACGGGGTCGGGCACGGGGCCCGAGCCGTCCCGGGCGTGCGCGACGAGCTCGCGGTCCGCGTTGCCGCGCACGAGCACCGCCCGGCGGCCGAGCGCCCGCAGCCGGTCGAGCACCGCCAGCGGCTGCGGTCCCGCGGCGTGGTCGCCGGTGACGACGACGGCGTCGGCCGCGCGCACGTCCGGCTCGTCGAGGACCGCCTCCAGGACGGGCAGCACGCCGTGCACGTCCGAGAGCACCGCGACGGTGCCCAGCTCACTCGTCGCTCCCATGCCGCCACGCTCCCAGGGCGACCTTCCGGACGCACGCGGTTCTGCCCACCGCAGCAGGCCGGGGGTCCGACGGCGCCGCGACAGCGTCGGAGGCGGGTGCGACGATCGTCGGGTGCTGCTCTCCGAGCTGGTCACCACGCACGCCGCCGTCGCCGCGACGCGCTCGCGGCTGCGCAAGCGGGAGCTGCTCGCGGAGTCGCTGCGCGCCGCGGAGCCGGGCGACGAGGTGGAGGTCGTCGCGGCGTTCCTGTCGGGCAGGCCGCGGCAGCGCCGCACCGGCCTGGGGTGGCGCACGCTGGGCAGCCTCCCCGACCCCGCGGCCGAGCCGTCCCTCACGCCCGCCGACGTCGACGGCGCGCTCGGCCGCCTCGAGCAGCTCGCGGGCGCCGGCTCGCAGGCCGCCCGCCGGTCCGCCGTCGACGAGCTGTTCGGGCGCGCCACGGCCGACGAGCAGGACTTCGTGCGCCGCCTCGTGCTGGGCGAGCTGCGCCAGGGAGCGCTCGACTCGCTGCTGCTCGACGCGATCGCCGCCGCGGCCGACGTCCCGCTGCCGGTGGTGCGCCGGGCGGCGATGTTCAGCGCCCTCACCGGGCCCATCGCCCGGGCCGCGCTCGACGGCGGCGCGCCCGCCCTGGAGGCGTTCCGGCTCGAGCCCGGCCGGCCCGTGCGGCCGATGCTCGCGGCGTCGGCCCCCGACGTCGCCGCCGCCCTGGAGCGGTTCGAGGGCGGCGCCGTCGCCGCCGACACCAAGCTCGACGGCATCCGCGTGCAGGTGCACCGCCGCGGCGACGACGTCGTCGTCTTCACGCGCTCGCTCGACGACGTCACGGAGCGGCTGCCCGAGGTGGTCGCCGTCGCACGCTCCCTCGACGTGCGCACGGTGGTGCTCGACGGCGAGGCGATCGCCCTCGACGACGCCGGCCGCCCGCGCCCCTTCCAGGAGACCGCCGCCCGCACGGGCAGCCACGACGCCGAGGCGGGCAGCGCCACCGTGCCGCTCAGCGTGCGGTTCTTCGACGTGCTGCACCACGACGGCACCGACCTCATCGACGCGCCCGCGGCCGAGCGCCTCGAGGTGCTGGACCGCGTGCTCCCGCCCGAGGTCGTGGTGCCGCGACTGGTCTCCGCCGACGTCGGGGAGGTCGAACGGTTCTTCGCCGACACCGTCGCCGTCGGTCAGGAGGGGCTGGTGCTCAAGGCCCTGGACGCGCCCTACGCCGCCGGCCGCCGCGGCGCCGGCTGGGTCAAGGTCAAGCCCCGGCACACGCTCGACCTCGTGGTGCTCGCCGTGGAGTGGGGCTCCGGCCGCCGCCAGGGCTGGCTGTCCAACATCCACCTCGGCGCGCGCGACCCCGGCGCCGGCGGCTTCGTCATGCTCGGCAAGACCTCGAAGGATGTTGACCGAAGCGGCTGGGCGATGGTCGGAAAAACCTTCAAGGGGATGACCGACGAGATGCTCGTCTGGCAGACGGAACGCTTCCTCGAACTTGAGACGCATCGCGAGGGTCATGTGGTCCACGTTCGCCCGGAGCAGGTGGTCGAGGTCGCCTTCGACGGCGTGCAGCGGTCGAGCAGGTACGCCGGAGGAGTCGCCCTCCGGTTCGCGCGGGTGGTCCGCTACCGCGACGACAAGCCCGCGACCGAGGCCGACACGATCGAAACGCTGCGCTCCTATCTCCCGTCCTGAGACGGGACCGCCACGCGAGACCAAGCCGACCGTCAGTCAGACTCGTCGAGCAGTGCAACCGTCCACCTGCCTCCAGGCCCGGACCTCCTTGCGATGAATCCTGGGGGCATCGTCGCGAGTGTGGCGATCGAACTGTTCCGCTCGATCGCATGAGCGATATGAGTCGCGATTGACGCGCCTGGCACGTTCGGGTCGTTGCGCCCGTCACCGATCGCCCACGCCCCGTCCGAGAAATGAACCACCTCGCGCGCGGGTTCGACGCCGTCCAAGACCGTCGTCTGCACCACAGCGCCGAGCGATGGAGGAAACCTGTCGTCCCTGAACGGGAACGGGAGGATGCGAAACATCTCGCGACTGGAGTCCACGGGCAGAGCCTGGCACAGATGGTCGCGTTGGTGACTGGGGACCTTGGATGACGTCACAAGATCCTGAACGAAGCGGCTGGCTGATGGCCGGGAAGACTTTCAAGGGGATGACCGGCGAGATGCTCGCCTGGCAGACGGAACGCTTGCTCGAACTTGAGACGCACTGCGAGGGCCACGCGGTCTACGTGCGTCCTGAGCAGGTTGTCGAGGTCGCCATCGGCGCCCGTCGAGCGATCGAGTCGCTACACGGGAGGCGTGGTCCTGCGCTCCGCACGAGTCGTGCGCTACCGCACCGACACGTCGTTCCTGCACTTGTAACCCGGAAGACGTTCAAGGGCATGACCGACCAGATGCTCACCTGGCAGACCGAGCGGTTCACCGAGCTGGCGACGTCGCCCGCCGACGGGTCGTCGTACGTCGTGCAGGTGCGTCCCGAGCAGGTGGTCGAGATCGCCTTCGACGGCGTGCAGCGCTCCACCCGCTACGCCGGGGGCATGGCGCTGCGGTTCGCGCGGGTGGTGCGCTACCGCGACGACAAGTCCGCCGCCGAGGCGGACACGGTGGACACCGTGCGCGCCCTGGCGGCGGCCTCCGGAAGCACAGCCGGCTGAGCCGGGCGCTGAGCGACCGCCCACCGGGCGCGGTGGCCGGCTCCGTCAGCGGCTGCCGCGCCGCCGGCCCTTGCGCGGCGGCGACGGCCGCGAGCCCCCGCCGCGCCGCGCCGCGCCGCGCTGGCCGGAGCCACGCCCCTGGGCAGCGCCACCGCCGCGCTGGCCCTGCGCCCTCGCCGGCTTCGTGACCTCCGCGGTCTTCGCGTCCGACCGCCCGGCCGCGGCACGGCCCCGGGAGCTGTTGGCGGTGCGGCCGCGCACGATGCCGATCATCTCCTCCACCAGCTCACGCACGTCGTCGGGCAGCCCGTCCACGAGCCACCCCAGGCCGACGGGCGCGCCGGGCCCGCCGTCGAGCACCCGGTAGGTGACGTCCTTGCGGTGGTGCAGCCGCGCCAGCGACATGGGCACGACCGTGACCCCGACCCCGGTCGCGACCAGGGCGATCGCGTCGGCCGCCGTCGCGGGCCGCTCGGGCTCCACGAGGCCGCCCGCGCCGTCGTCGTACGCCTCCGGCGCCCGGCCGGGAACGGGCTCTCCCGCCGGGTAGAGGACGTCGTCCGCGGGCAGCCACACGACGTCGTCCGCGACGTCGTCGGCGGCGACGACCTCGTCCTCCGTCGTCGCCGCGAGCAGGTGGTCGCGCGAGACGGCGACCACGGGTAGCTCCGTGTACAGCGGGATGGCGTGCAGGACGTCGCCGTCGACCGGGAGGCGCAGGAGCGCCGCGTCCACCTGCCGCTCGACCAGCGCGGCGGGCGCGTCGGCGGCGTCGACCTGGACCAGGGCGAGCCGGACGCCCGGGAGCCGGTCGCGCCACGTGCGCGCCCAGCGGCCCGGCGTTGCGCCGGGCACGTACCCGAGCCGGAAGGTGGGACGTCCGTCGTCGGCCGCCTCGACGAGGGCGTCCTCGCTCTCGACGGCGTCGTCCGGCTCGTCGTCCACCGTGTCGTCGAGGGCCTCGCCCGGCTGGTCGGTCACGGCACCAGGCTACGTGGGCGTGCCGCGCCGCCCGCCGCGACTACCCTGGTGCCCATGGCCGGAACCCCCTTCTCCCAGCAGGTCCTCAAGCCGACGAACGCGGCGAAGAAGCTCGGGGTGTACCTGCCCGCGACCCCGCCCGAGTTCCAGGAGCACGGCATCACGCGCGCCGAGCTCGAGCAGCTCGAGACGAATCCGCCGCAGTGGCTCGAGGAGCTGCGCCGCCTCGGGCCCCACCCGCGTCCCGTCGTCGCCGGCCGGCTCGGCATCTCCATCGCCGGCCTCGCGCGCGGCGGCGTCACCGAGCCGCTGACCACCGAGCAGATCGACGAGCTGCGCCAGGACCCGCCCCAGTGGCTGGTCGACGAGCGCGCGACGGCGGCCAAGGTGCGCGAGGAGGAGGACCGCGTCGCGGCCGAGGCCGCGCGCAAGGCGGAGAAGTCCGCCCGCCGGTCCCGCTGAGCGCCACTCCCGATCAGTTCGGCAGCGGATCGATCTCTTCGGCAGCCGAACGTGCCGAGGAGATCGACGAGCTGCCGAACAGATCGGCTCAACCCCGCGGCTGCACCCGGTCCGTGTGCCCGAGCGAGAGGTCCGGCGCGACGGCGTCGCGGATCGCCGTCTTGAGCGGCGGGATCTCCGGGAACCCGCCCTCGGCGGCGCGGTCCCACAGCAGCACGGCGTCCCGGCCGTCGCCCGGGTCGAGCTCCACCCGGAAGACGCCGCCCGTCCCCGGGACCAGCGCGACCTCGGAGAGCCGCGTGCGGAACGTCTGCAGCAGCTCCTGCGCCACCCACGCCGCGCGCATCAGCCACCGGCACTGCGTGCAGTAGGTGATCGACACGCGCGCGGTCGACGTCGGCTCCGGCGCGGCGGGGGCTTCGCTCATGGCGCCAGGGTAGGGCGCCCGGTCGGGCGCCGGCGTCCCCGTCAGGGAGACTGGTCGGGTGCACCACGCCTCCGAGCCCGACTCCCCCGCCCCCACCGAGCCCTTCGAGAGCCTCGACCCCGCCGCGCGGCTGGCCGCCGTCCTCGGCGCGCTCGCCCCGTGGCCCGAGGACGGCTCGCGGCCGGACGGCCCCGTCGCCGTCGACGCCACCGATCGGCTGCTGCTCGACGAGGCCGCTCCCCTCCTGGCCGACGCCGGTCCGGACGACGTCGTCGTCATCGGCGACCGGTTCGGCGCGCTCACCCTGGGGGCGCTGACGCTCGGACCGTCCCGGGTGCGGTCCTTCACCGACGCGGTGACCGCCGAGGCAGCGCTCGACCACCACCTCTCCGCAGACCTCGCTGACCTCGTTCGGGGTGGGCGACGCGAGGTGCACCTCGTCCGCGCGGACCTGTACACCGAGGCGTCCCACCTGCTCGCCGGCGCGCGGCTCGTGCTGCTCCAGCTCCCGCCGTCCCTCGCCGAGCTCACGGAGATCGCCGAGGCGGTCGCCAGGTACGCCGCGGACGACGTCGTCGTGCTGGCCGGCGGGCGGGTCAAGCACATGACGCGCTCGATGAACGAGGTGCTGGCCGCGTCGTTCACCGACGTGCGCGCCACTCTCGCTCGTCAGAAGTCGCGGGCGCTGGTCGCGACCGGGGTCCGGCCGGAGGCGCGCGACGCCGCCCCCGCCTTCCCCGCCCGCGCCGTGCTGCGCGACCGGGAGCTGCTGGCGGCCGCGGCACCGTCGGGCGGGACGTCGCCGGCGGACGTCACCGTCGCCGCGCACGGCGGGGTGTTCGCGGGCACGACGCTCGACCTCGGCACCCGCTTCCTGCTCACGACGGCGGAGAAGTGGCCGGGAGCAGACCGCGTGCACGACGCCGTCGACCTGGGCAGCGGCAGCGGCCTGCTCGCCACGGTCCTCGCGCTCCGGTACCCGGACGCCCGCGTGGTGGGGACGGACCGCTCCGCCGCGGCCGTGGCGTCCACGCAGGCGACGGCGGAGGCGAACGGCGTCGGCGGGCGCGTCGTCGCGCTGCGCGGGGACGCGGGCGAGGACCTGGAGCCCGCGAGCGCCGACCTGATCCTGCTCAACCCGCCGTTCCACGACCGCACGGCCGTGCGCACCGACGCCGCCCACCGCATGTTCCGCGCGGCCGGGCGGGCGCTGCGCCAGGGCGGCGAGCTGTGGTGCGTCTTCAACACGGCGCTGCACTACCGGGAGGCGCTGACCCGCGCCGCCGGGCCCACCGTGCACGTCGCGCAGAACCCGAAGTTCACGGTCACGCGGTCCCGCCGCCGCTGACCCGCACGCGAGGTCGTCCGGAAGTTGCCGAGGCAGTGCAGAAGCTGCCGAGGTCGTACGAGACGCGGCTCGTACGACCTCGGCAGCTTCCGCACTACCTCGCGATCGAAAGAGGTCAGCGCACGCCGACGACGTCGACGACGAAGACGAGCGTCGCGCCGCCGGGGATGCCGGCCTGCGGCACGCCGCGCTGGCCGTAGCCGTGCTCGGACGGGATGGACAGCAGCACGCGGTCGCCCACGTTGCGGCCGACCAGGCCCTTGTCCCAGCCGCCGATGACGGCGCCGACGCCGATCGGGAAGTCGATGGTCTGGCCCCGGTCGTAGGAGTTGTCGAACACCCCGCCGCCCCAGGTCTGGCCCAGGTAGTTCACGACGATGGTGCGGCCGGCGTCGACCACCGGGCCGGTGCCCTCCTCGAGCACCTGCACCTGCAGGCCGGCGGGGGCGTCGCCCTCGGGGAACGTGATCTGGGGCTTGTCGCCGAAGCCGCCGGTGGCGGTGGGGAGCGTGGTCACAGGGGTACCTCGTCTTCGTCGTCGTGCAGAGTCGGGGTGCAGAGGCCAGGCGATGCCCGGCGGGGCTGCGCCGTCCAGCCTACGCGGCGGACGGCACCGGGCACCCGGCGACGTCGCGCAGCGCCGCGAGCGCGGCCAGCACCGGCGGGGTGTCGGCGACGGCGTCCTGCACCAGGGCGTAGATGGATCGCACCGGCACGGGCCGCACCACGGGCACGGCCACCGTCCCGCTCGCGGGGCGCGCGGAGCCGAGCGCGGGCAGCACGGTGATGCCGATGCCGGCGGCGACGAACGCGAGGGCGGTCGGGTAGTCGTGGGCCTCCACCGCGAACGCCGGGCTGAACCCGGCGGCGCGGCACGCCTCGAGCAGGTTGCGGCGGCACCAGCCGCGCGCGAAGTCGTTGTCGATCCACCGGTCGCCGACCAGCTCCGCGAGCTCGATCTCGTCCCGCCCGGCCAGCGGGTGGTCCTGGCGGACGACGGCGACGTACGGGTCGTCGAGCAGGTGGTGGGCGGTCGTGCCGGCGGCAGGCCGGAAATCGGGCTGCGCGACGGCGAGCTGCAGGTCGGCGCGCTTCGACGGGTCGGTGGGGATCTCCTCGGTGAGCTCGAGGTCGAGCCGCACGCCGGGGAACCCGGTGCTGAGCGCGCTGACGACGGCCGGCAGCCACGCCGCCCCGACGGAGGCGAAGTAGGCGACGGACAGGCTGCCCGAGCGCCCGGAGCGCAGGTCGGCGACGAACGTCTCCACCTCCCCGAGGCGGGCGAGCAGCCCGTCGGCCTGCGCGGCGAGCGCCTGGCCCGCCGCGGTGGGGCGCACGCCGCGGCCGTGCCGGGCGAGCAGCTGCAGCCCGGTCTCGCGCTGGAGCGCGGCGACGTGCTGGCTCACGGCGGACGGCGTGTACCCGAGGTTGGCGGCCGCCGCGGCGACCGAGCCGCTGGCGACGACGGAGCGGAAGACGCGGAGCCGGTGGACGTCGAGCATGCTCGCGACGATACAGCGACACTGAAGCATTCGGTAGATATATGAACTGGTGCTCACGGGATACGTCGGCGACGATCGTTCCCATGGCCGAGACCACCGCGCGCACCGCGCCGCCCGCACCGAGCGCCACGCCGGGGAACACCGCCGGCCGCGCCGGCGCCCTCACCGCGGCCGCCATGGCCGTCACCGTCGTGCTGTGGGCCTCGGCGTTCGTCGGCGTGCGCGCCGTCGGGCACGACCTCGACGCCGGCGCGCTCACCCTCGGCCGCGTCGCCGTCGGCTCCGTGGCGCTGACCGTGATCCTGCTCGTCGCCCGCGTCCGCCGCCGCACCCCCGTGCGCCTCCCGCGCGGCCGGGTGCTGCTGCTCGTGCTCGCCTGGGGCGTGGCCTGGTTCGGCGCGTACAACCTCACCCTCAACGCCGCGGAGCAGCACCTCGACGCCGGCACCACCGCGCTGCTGGTCAACATCGCGCCGATGCTCGTCGCCGTCCTCGCCGGCGTCCTGCTGCGCGAGGGCTTCCCACGCCGCCTGCTCGCGGGCATCGCCGTGGCGTTCACGGGCGTCGTCGTCATCGCCGTCGCGACGACGACGGGCCGGTTCGACGTCGCCGGCGTGGCGCTCGGCCTCGCCTCCGCCGTGCTGTACGCCGGTGCCGCCACGCTGCAGAAGCGCCTGCTCCCCCACGCCGACGCGCTCACCATGACCTGGCTCGGCTGCCTCGCCGGCACCGTCGCGGCGCTGCCGTTCCTGCCCGCGCTGATCTCGCAGGCGTCCGTCGCGCCGTCGTCGTCCCTGCTCGGCGTCGTCTACCTGGGGGTGTTCCCGACCGCGATCGCGTTCACCACCTGGGGGTACGCCCTGGCCCGTGTCAGCGCCGGTCGTGCGGCGGCGTCGACGTACGCCGTCCCGCCGCTCGTCGTGCTGATGTCCTGGGCCCTGCTCGACGAGGTGCCTGCTGCCGTCGTCCTGCTCGGCGGCGTGCTGGCCCTGGCCGGCGTCGCCGTCGCGACCCTCCCCCGCCGACCTGCCAGGACCAGGATCACGAATCCATGAGCGTGGCCCTGACTACTCGGCGGACCAGGGACCTGTCAGGGCCACGACCATCAGAACCTGCGCGTGGCTCTGACAGGTCGCGGGTCAGAGGGCGGCGGCCTTCGCCTCCAGCACGCCGCGCTCGCGGGCGTTGCCGCACAGCCGGGCGGCGAGCTCCAGCTCGCCCCGTGCCTCCTCGGTCCGCCCCAGCCGGGCCAGCAGCTCGCCGCGCACGGACGGCAGCAGGTACGACCCGGACAGCACCTCGCGCGCGACGAGGTCGTCCACGACGGCGAGCCCGGCGGCCGGGCCCGCCGCCATCGCGACCGCGACGGCGCGGTTGAGCTCGACGACGGGCGACGGCGCCACGCGGTGCAGCGCCTCGTAGAGCACGACGATGCGGTCCCAGTCGGTCTCGGGGACGGAGGGCGCGACGTCGTGCTGCTCCGCGATGGCGGCCTGCAGCCCGTACGGCCCCAGCCCGCGCCCGACGGCGACCGCCCGGGCGAGCGCGTCGCGTCCCCGCCGGACCGCGGACCGGTCCCAGCGGCGCCGGTCCTGGTCCTCCAGCAGCACCGGCTCGCCGTCCGGCCCGGTGCGCGCGGGGAACCGCGCCGCGGTGAGCTCCAGCAGCGCGAGCAGCCCGAACGTCTCCGGCTCGGGCGCGAGGCGCGTCAGGACGCGGGCGAGGCGGACGGCCTCGTACGCCAGGTCGGGCCGCATCCAGTCGTCCCCGCCCGACGCCGTCGACCCCTCCGAGAAGATGAGGTAGACGACGTTCAGCACCGAGCCGAGCCGTTCCGCGCGGTCCTCGGCGGCCGGCACCTCGAACGGCACCCGCGCCGCCGTCAGCGTCTTCTTCGCGCGGGTGATGCGCGCCTGCACCGTGGGCACGGGCACGAGGAACGCCCGCGCGATCTCCTCGCTGCTCAGCCCGGCCACCACGCGCAGGGTCAGCGCGACCCGCGCCTCCTTGGACAGCACGGGGTGGCAGGCCACGAACAGCAGCGCGAGGCGGTCGTCCTCGATCTTGTCCGGGTCCCACAGCAGGTCGTCGGCCGGTTCGACGACGGCGCCCGGCCCGCCCGTGACGGCGCCGCCCTCGCCGAGTTCGCGGGCCAGCGCCGCGTACCGCTCGTCGCGCCCGGACCGACGCCGGAACGCGTCGATCGCGCGACGCCGCCCGGTCGCGAGCAGCCACGCGACCGGGTCGCGCGGGACGCCGTCGCGCGGCCAGGCGACCAGCGCCTCCGCGAGCGCCTCCGACGCGACGTCCTCCGCGAGCGCGAAGTCGTTCGTGTACCGGGCGAGCGCGCCGACGATGCGGCTGGACTCGATGCGCCAGACCGCCTCGACGACGCGACGAGGGGCCGCACCGTCGTCGGCGCGGCCCTCGTCGTGCGGTTCGACGGCGCTCACTGGGCCCGCTGGGCCTGCTCCTCGCGCCACCCCTGCTCCTTCTGCACCCACTCGTTGTCCTGCGGGAAGTCCTCGGGACCGTTGACGCGACGCACCTCGAGCTTCGTGCCCGCACCGCTCAGCGGCGCCCGCTTGGCCCACTCGATCGCCTCCTCCTTCGAGGCCACGTCGACGATCCAGAAGCCGTTGAACAGCTCCTTGGTCTCGCCGTAGGGACCGTCGGTGACGACGGGAGTGTCGGTGGAGAAGTCGACGACGGCGCCCTCGGACGCGTCGGACAGCCCCTCGCCCGCGGCGAGCACGCCGGCGTTCATCATCGACTCGTTGTAGCGACCCATCGCCGCCATGACCTCGGTGAAGTCCATCTCCTCGTACGCGGCCTGGCCCTCGTCGGTCCCCCGCATGATCAGCATGTACTTGGCCATCGTCCCGCTCCTTGTCGTGGTCACGGTCACCCTCGTGGCGACCTTCTCATCCCCAGGTCGAACGGGGAACCGCCGGATCGACATCGCCCCGGAAGTTTCTTCGAGAAGCCTCTTGCCAAGCGTGGCTAATAGCATTAGCTTGATGGCTATGGACATGACCGCGAAGCTCGAGCTCCGATACCTCGCCCGCCCCGAGGGGCGGATCGCGTACACCGACGCGGGCAGCGGCCCGCTCGTCGTCGCCGTCCCCGGCATGGGCGACCTCCGCTCCACCTACGACGACGTCGTCCCCGCGCTCGTCGCTGCCGGCCACCGCGTGGTCGTCGCGGACCTGCGTGGCCACGGCGACTCCGACACCACCTTCACCGCCCACGGCGACGTGGCCACCGGCACCGACCTCGTCGCCCTCGTCGAGCACCTCGACGCCGGCCCCGCCGTGCTGCTGGGCAGCTCCATGGGCGGGTCGGCCGCCGTGTGGGCCGCCGCCGAGCGCCCCGACCTCGTGCGCGGGCTGGTGCTGCTCGCCCCGCACCTGCGCGAGACCGCCTCGCCCGCCCAGGCCCGGACCTACCGCCTGCTGTACCGCGCGCTGTTCGTCCGCCCGTGGGGCGCGGCGGCGTGGGCGTCGCTCTACACCTCCATGTTCGCCAAGGGCCGCAAGGGCCCCCGGCACGCGGAGCACGTCGCGCAGATCCGGCGCAGCATGGCCGACGCGGCGCACCTGCGCTCGTTCCGCGACCTCGCCGTCGCGCTCGACCACTCCGTGATCGAGCCCCTCGTGGCGAAGGTGCAGGCGCCGTCGCTCGTCGTCGTCGGCGAGCTGGACCCCGACTACAAGGACGCGGGCGCGGAGCTCGCCCGGATGCGGGAGGCGCTCGACGGCCAGGAGCTCCTGGTCCCCGGCGTCGGTCACTACCCCCAGCACCAGGCGCCGGAGGTCGTGACCCCGGCCGTGCTCGACTTCCTCGCCGGCCTGCCCGCCGCCCCCGCCCACTCTGCCCCTCAGGAGAACGGCGCCGACGGGCGGGGTGCCTGTGCCTAGGGCCGGGCTGTCGCGGGACGCCGTGGTCCGCCTCGCCCTGGAGCAGGTGGACGCGGGCGGGCCCACCGGGCTCGCCGACCTCACCCTCGCGAAGGTCGCCGCGTCCGCCGGGGTCGCCACCCCCAGCCTGTACAAGCACGTGGGCTCCCTGGCGGCGCTGCGCCGCGAGGTCGCGCTGGTCGCCCTCGACGAGCTGACGACGGCGAGCGCCGCGGCGACCGTCGGCCGCGCGGGCCCCGACGCCCTGCGCGCCCTCGCCCGCGCGTGGCGGGACTACGCCCGCGCGCACCCCGGCCGGTACGCCGCCGTCCAGCTCGCCCCCGACCCCGACGCCCCCGAGGACGCCGAGCACCGCGCCGCCGGGGCCCGCGTGGTCGCGCTCGTCGGGGCGGTGCTGCACGGCTTCGGCCTCCCCGACGACCGCACGATCGACGCCGTCCGCGTGGTGCGCGCCGGCGTGCACGGCTTCGTCGCCCTCGAGCTCTCCGGCGGCTTCCGCCTGCCCGAGGACCTGGACCGCAGCTTCGACGCCCTGGTCGACATGCTCGTCGCCGGGGTCACCACCCTCGCGGACGCTTCGTCTCCGCCCGCACCGAAGGAGCAGCCATGACCCGCACGACCCACGCCGCCCGCACGACGATGCCCGCCCCGACGGCAGGCCCGGCATCAGGCCCGACGACAACCCCGGCGCCCACCTCCCGGACCACCGCCTGGACCGCGGGCGGCGCCGTCGCGGCAGGCGTGCTCCTGCTGCTCTTCCCCGCGCTCCGTCCGTGGCCCGACGAGTCCGTGCCGACCCTCGCGCTGGCGGAGTCGTTCGCCTCCGGCCGGTGGGTGCTGGCGCACCTGTGCGGCATCACGGGGCTCGGCCTGCTCGCGCCGACGTTCCTCGGCCTGCGGGCGCTGCTGCGCGGGAGCAGGGCCCCGGGCACCGTCGCCCCGGGTGCGCGCGCCGCCACCGGCGCCGTCGTCACCGCCTGGGCCGGGGCCGCGCTCTGCTCCCTCTACTTCGGCGCCGAGATCTTCGGCATCCGCACGATCGCGCAGGCCGCGCTGCGCACGCAGGACCCGGCGCTGCTCGCCGACGTCGACGTGCTCCGCGAGCAGCCTGCCGCGATGACCCTCTTCGGCCTGGGCCTGGCGCTGGTCGCCGCGGCCGGCGTCCTCGCCGCCGTCGCATGGTGGCGCGGCGCGCTCCGACCGCGCTGGGCCGGCGTCCCGCTGGCCGCCGGGCTGCTGCTCTACCTGCCGCAGTTCTTCGGCACCCCGGCGGTGCGCGTCGGGCACGGTGTCCTGGTCGCCGCCGGGCTCCTGCTGGTCGCGTGGGCGGTGCGCCGCGCACCGGCACCGGGCAAGACGACGGCCGGCCACCCCGCAGGGTGACCGGCCGTCGGGCCAGGCGTTCCGGAGGCGTACCGAAGGGTCAGTCGCCGCTCTGGAAGATCGCCAGCAGGCGCAGGAACTCCAGGTACAGCCACACCAGGGTGACGATCAGCCCGAAGGCCGCCGTCCAGGCGAACTGCGCCGGGACGCCCTGCTCGACGCCGCGCTTGATCGAGTCGAAGTCGACGATGAGCGACGCGGCGGCCAGGCCGACCGCGACGAGCCCGACGATGATCCCGATCACGCCGCCGCGCATGCCCCAGCCGTCGAGGACGCCGGTCCAGGTCAGGACGACGTTGACGAGCGAGAAGACGAGGTAGCCCACCATGGCGATGAGCAGCCAACGGGTGAACTTCGGCGTGACGCGCACCTTGCCGGACTTGAACAGGAACAGCGCGGCGGCGAACGTCGCCAGCGTCGCCACGACGGCCTGCAGCACGATCCCGGAGAGCGGGGCGCCCGAGCTGCCGACGGCGATCGACGCGAACGCGATCGAGATGCCACCGAGGAACACGCCCTCGGCCACCGTGTAGGCGATGATCAGCGCCGGGCTGGGCTTCTTCTTGAAGGCGTTCACCAGCCCCAGCACCAGGCCGGCGATCATGCCGATCGGCCAGAGGTTCGGGGCGAAGTTCCACGTCGCGGCCGCCACCACGATCAGCAGCGCGAGCAGGCCGCCGGTCTTGATGATGACGTCGTCGTAGGTGAGGCGCTTGGTGTCGGCCGTGGTGGCGGACGGCGCCTGGTACATGGCGTCGAGGCTCGCGGCGTCGGCGGCCTGCGCGCCCGTGGTGCCGGCCGCCCCGGCACCGTACGCGCCGTACTGCGGCTGCGCGGTGGTGGTGCCGCCGGGGCGGGATCCCTGGCGAGCCCCGGTACGGCGCGGCTCGCCGAAGACGTCGCTGCTCGAGAAGACGGGGTTGGTCATGAACTCCTCCTGGTCGCGGCTGCCGGGTGCCCGACGACGGGTCGTCGCGCGCGCAGGGCCGGGTCGCTGGCCGTGCGATCCATCGTAGTGAACGCGCGGCGTTCCTCAGACGTTCCCAGGTCGGCGACTCTTTCCGAGGACGCCGCGCGCGGCCTCCGCCGTCGCCTCGTCGACGGCGAACAGCCCGGTCCCGGTCACGGGGTGCGGCTGCCCGTGGTCGCCGCCGAAGACGCCGCCCGCCTCGGTGACGATGAGGGACAGCGGCGCGTAGTCCCACACCTTGCCGCCCACCTGGACCGCGAGGTCGAGCTCGCCGGCCGCGACGAGCAGGGCGCCGTGCACGCGCCACTCCGCGACCTCGACCACCTCGACGAGCGGCTCCACCTCGGCGCGGTACCGCGCCGCCACCATCGCGAGCGGGGGCAGCACCGCCGTCCGCGCCGGACCGAGCGACCCCGGCGGCGCGCCGACGCGCAGGCGCCGCGCGCCGGTCACGTGACCGTCGACGACGTCCGCGACGTACGCGCCCCGGCCGCGGGCCGCGTACCAGACCTGTCCCTGCGCGGGCAGGATCGCGACCCCGACGGTCACCTCGCCGCCCTCCTCGAGCGCGATCAGGGTCTGCCACCGGTCGTCGCCCTCGACGAAGACGAGCGTGCCGTCGATGCCGTCGAGGATCCACCGGCGGCCCGAGGACCCGAGCGCGCCCGTCTCCTCGCCGAGGAACGCGTCGTCGGGCCGTGCCGCGAGCAGCACGGCACGCACCCGCTCCTCGACCGCGAGGTCGGCCTCGGTCACGACGGACCCGTCGAGCTTGTGGTCGCGCGCGAGGTCCCGCACGTGCGCGAAGTACCGCAGCCCCAGCGCGGCGCCGGAGAGGGCCGCCGCGAGGGCGAGGTCGAGGTCCCCGGGCAGGTCACGAGCATCCATGGCCGCAGCATGCCCTGTCGGCGGAGATCACCCGGCCCCTGCCCATGCCGCGGGGTCGACCCGCACGTAGGCTCGGGAAGGACCCGTGCTCCCCGTGACGACGGCATGACGACGGCACCCGAGAAGATCTCCAGGGGCGACATGATCGAAGCACACGGCCTGACCAAGCGCTACGGACCCAAGCTCGCGGTGGACGACGTGACGTTCACCGTGCAACCCGGCGTCGTGACGGGCTTCCTCGGCCCCAACGGCGCCGGCAAGTCCACCACCATGCGGATGATCATGGGCCTCGACCGCCCGACGGCGGGCAACGTCACCGTGAACGGCAGCCCCTACCCGCAGCACGGCCGGCCGCTGGCCGAGGTGGGCGCGCTGCTGGAGGCGAAGGCGGCGCACCCCGGCCGCACGGCGCGCCAGCACCTCCTGGCGCTGGCCGCCACCCACGGCATCGCCCCCTCGCGGGTGGACGAGGTCATCGAGCTCACCGGCCTCTCGGCGGTGGCCCGCAAGCGCGTGGGCGGCTTCTCCCTCGGCATGGGGCAGCGGCTCGGCATCGCGGTGGCGCTGCTGGGCGACCCGCGCACCCTCATCCTCGACGAGCCCGTCAACGGCCTCGACCCCGAGGGCGTGCTGTGGGTGCGCAACCTCGCCCGCTTCCTGGCGGGCGAGGGCCGCACGGTGTTCCTGTCCAGCCACCTCATGAGCGAGGTGGCGCTCACCGCCGACCACGTCATCGTCATCGGGCGGGGGCGGATCCTCGCGGACATGCCGGTGCAGCAGCTCGTCGACGGCGCCTCCCGCCGCCTCGTGCGGGTGCGCTCGCCGCAGGCCGCCGACCTTGCCGACGCCCTGCGGCGCGAGGGCGGCGACGTCGCGCCGGGTGACGACGGCGCCTTCGAGGTCACCGGCCTCGACGCCGCCCGGGTGGGCGAGCTGGCCGCCGCGGGCGGCGCCGTCCTGCACGAGCTGACGCCCGTGTCCTCCACCCTCGAGGAGGCCTACCTCGAGCTCACCGCCGACTCGGTCGAGTACCAGGCCGAGGCCCTGGACGACGCCGGCCGGGCGACGGGCGCCGAGACCGGCGCGACGACGGACGGAGCGCCCCGATGACCGCCACCGCACCCGCCCGCGAGGCCGCGCCGGCCGTCGTCGTGCACCGCGTGACGTTCGGCCGCGTGCTGCGCGGCGAGTGGATCAAGTTCCGCACCCTGCGCTCCACCGTGTGGACCGTGGTGATCACGGCCGTCGTCATGGTGGGGCTGGCGCTGATGATGGCCGCGATCGTCCGCACGATGGTCGACACCCCCGAGATGGCCGAGGGCATGTCGCAGGACCCGGGCCTGCAGGCCATCGGCCTCACGGGCACGACGATCGTGTCGTTCGGCTACTCGTTCGGCGCGCTCGCCGTGGGGGTGCTGGCCACGCTCATCGTCACCAGCGAGTACTCCACGGGCACCGTGCGGTCCACGTTCGCCGCCGTCCCGCGCCGCCTGCCGGTGCTGTGGGCCAAGCTGGTCGTCATCGTGCTCACCACCGCCGTCGTGGTGGCCGTCGCCCTGGTGATCGCGTTCGTCTCCACTACGCCCCTGCTCGAGGACGCCGGGATGAGCGTGGACCTCTCCGACCCCGAGCAGGTGCGCGCGCTGGTCGGCTGCGTGCTCTACCTGGCGACGGTGGCGGCGTTCGCGCTCGCCGTCGGCACCCTCATGCGGCACAGCGCCGGCGCCATCTTCACGATCGTGGCGATCTTCTTCGTGGTGCCGCTCATCTTCAGCATCGTCGTGCAGGCGTCCGACGCCGCGTGGACGGACTGGGTGAACAAGCTGCTGCCCAGCGTGGCCGGCGAGCGCATCATCTCCCGCGGCGCCGAGACGGACGCCCTGCTCGACCCGTGGGTGGGCTACGCCGTCCTCGTCGGGTACACCGTCGTGCTGCTCGTCGCCGCGGCGATCACGCTCAAGCGCCGCGACGCCTGACCCCTGATCGTTGCGGGCGCGATCTCGGGGACTGTCCGGTCGCGCACAGTCCCCGAGATCGCGCCCGCGACGATCAGGCCGGGTCGGTGCCCGCCTGGCGGCGGGCGACGGCGGCGGCCTCCCCGGCCGCCTCCGCCTTCTCCGCGGCGCGCGCCGCGGCACGCTCCGCCTTCTCGGCCTTGCGCACCACGCGCGAGTCGCGCTTGGTGCCGCGGCGCTCCTTGCGGCGCTCGATGAGCTCGTAGAGCACCGGCACCACGAACAGCGTGAGCAGCGTCGAGGAGATGAGCCCGCCGATGACCACCAGCGCCAGCGGCTGGCTGATGAACGACCCGCCGCCGGTGAGCCCGATCGCCATCGGCGTCAGCGCGAAGATCGTCGCCAGCGCGGTCATGACGATGGGGCGCAGTCGCTTGCGGGCGCCCTCGCGCACCGCCTCGTCCAGCGACCGGGGGTGCCCGTGCGCCGGGTCCCGGTACTGGTTGATGAGGTCGATGAGCACGATCGCGTTCGACACCACGATGCCGACGAGCATCAGCACGCCGATCAGCGCCGGGACGCCCAGCGGGGTGTCCGTGGCGAGCAGCGCCAGCAGCGCGCCGGTGGCCGAGAACGGCACCGAGACCAGCAGGATCAGCGGCTGCACCAGCGACCCGAAGGTCGCGACCATCACCAGGTAGACGATGGCGATCGCGGCCACGAGGGCCAGGCCCAGGTCGGAGAACGCGTCGGCCTGGTCCGCCGCGACGCCGCCGATCTCGACGGTCGCGCCCGCGGGCAGGTCGAGGTCGTCCGTCGCGGCGGTGATGTCGGCGCTGAGCGTGCCGACGTCCTGCGTCTCGGGCGTCACCGACACGGTCGCGGACCGCTGGCCGTCGGTGCGGGAGATCGACGTCGGCACGTCCACCTTCTCGACCGTCGCGACGTCGGTGAGCGGCACCGTGCCGGCGGCGGTCGGGACCTCGAGGTCCTCGATCTCGGACTGGGTGGCGGGGGCGTCGCCGGTCTTCACGACGACGTCGATCGGGCCGTCGCCGAGGTCCACCTCGCCGGCGGTCTGCTCCGGGTCCATCGCGCCCGACACGATGCCGGACACCTGGGTCTCGGTCAGGCCCGCCTCGGCGGCCTTCTCGCGGTCGACGGACACCTGCACGACCTGCTGCGCGGCGGAGAGGTCGTTGGTCACCTCGGCCACGCCGTCCAGGTCGGACACCGCGTCGGTGACCTGCTGGGCCGCGGACTCGAGGTCGCCGCTGTCGTGCGCCTGCACGACGAGGTCCACGGTGCTGGAGCCGAAGCCGGAGTCCCCGCCGGAGACGCTGACCTCGGTCGTGACGCCGGTGTCGGCGAGCGGCTCGACGGCGTCACGGATCTCGCTCTGCGCCTCGACGCCGTCGGCGTCGGGGTCGAGGGTGATCGCGAAGGTGGCCTGCGGCGAAGACCCGCCGCCCATGAACGCGGCCATCGCGGCGTCGCCGGAGCCGACCGTGGTCTGCACGCTCTCGACGGCGTCGACGTCGGCCAGGGCGTCCTCGACCTCGCCCGCCGCGGCGTCCTGCGCCTCGAGGGACGCGCCGGTCTCGAACGTCTGCGTCACGGTGACGGTGTCCTGGCCGGAGTCCCCGATGAAGTTGGTCTCCAGGCGGGGCACCAGCGCGAGCGTGCCGCCGAGGACGGCGACCGCGACGACGAGGGTGACCCACGGGTGGCGCAGCGCGGCCCCGAGGCTGGGGACGTACGCGCGCTGCCACAGCCCGCGGCGCTCCTTGGCCTCGGCGGCCTCGCGGACGCGCTCCGCCTCGGCCGGGTCGGTGGCGACGGCGGGCGCCTTGACGAACCAGTACGCGAGCACGGGCACGATCGTCAGCGCCACGACCAGCGACGCGAGCATCGCGATCGCGACGGTCATCGCGAAGGGGCGGAACAGCTCGCCCACCATGCCGCCGACCAGCGCGATCGGGAGGAAGACGGCGACCGTGCTGATGGTCGACGCGGTGATCGCGCCGCCCACCTCGCGCACGGCGGTGAGGATGGCGGCCTTCTTGTCCTCGCCGTACGACAGGTGTCTCTTGATGTTCTCGATGACCACGATGGCGTCGTCGACGACGCGACCGATCGAGATGGTCAGGGCGCCCAGCGTGAGGATGTTGAGCGTGTAGCCCGTGGCGTTCATGACCACGAAGGTCACGGCCAGCGACAGCGGGATCGACACGGCCGACACGAGGGTGGAGCGCAGCGAGACGAGGAACACGAGGATGACGATCACGGCGAACAGCAGGCCGAGCCCGCCCTCGGTCGCGAGCCCCTCGATGGACTCCTCGATGAACGGCGCCTGGTCGAACACGACGGCGGTGGTGACCCCGGCGTCCTCGAGCTCGGGCTTCAGGTCGTCCATCGCGTCCTGGACGGCGTGGGAGACGTCGACGGTGTTGCCGTCGGGGGTCTTGGTGATGGCGACGCCCAGCGAGGACTCGCCGTCGAGCCGGGAGTGCGACGTCGCCTCGACCGGCACGACCTTCACGGTGGCCACGTCGGCGAGCGTCACGGGCTCCGGGGCGGCCGGGGTCTGCGGGGCGGTGGCGCCCTCGGCGCCCTGCGCGGGGTCCTGCGCGGCGCCGTCGGCCGCGGGCGGGGCGCCCGTGCCGTCGCCGACCTCGCCGGTGGTGCCGCCGGTCGCGTCGCCAGCGCCCGTCGTCGCGCCCGCGGCGGCCGGGTCCGGCACGAGCGGCAGCGCCTTGAGCTCCTTGACGCTGTCGATGCTGGAGCCGGCCTGCACGGAGTAGGTGACGTCGTCGTCGGTGATGGTGCCCGCCGGGAGCACCACGCCGTAGTCCTTGAGCACGTCGGCGACGTCCTGCGTCGTGAGGCCCGCCTCGGCGAGCTTCTTCGTCTTGACGTCGACCAGCACCTGGTCGGTCTCGCCGCCGGTCACGGCGACGGAGCGCACGCCGTCCAGGTCCTCGAGCGCGGGCACGACGACGGTGTCGACGGTGTCCGCGAGCGCCGCGGCGTCCACGTCCCCGTCCGCGCCGGCCGCTGCGAGCTGGATCACGGGCAGGTCGTCGAGCGAGCCCGTGACGACCTGCGGCTCGACGTCCTCCGGGAGCTGGGACTGGATGCGGGTGACGGCGGTCTGGAGCCGCTGGGTGGCCGCGTCCATGTCGGTGCCGTACTCGAACTGCACGGTGGTGACCGAGCTGCCGGTCGACGCCGTCGAGCCGATGGACTCGATGCCCTCGACGGACTGCGCGGCGGCCTCGAGCGGCTCGGTGACACGCTGCTCGACCACCTCCGGCGACGCGCCCGGGTAGGTCGCGACGACCGCGCCCGCCGGGAGCTCCAGGGACGGGATGAGCTCCTGCTTGAGGGAGCCCAGGCTCATCGCCCCGAAGACGAAGATCGCGATCGTCGCCAGGGCGACGACGGCGCGGTTCGCCAGGGACAGGCGGGCAAGTCGGAACACGCTCACTCCAGACGGGCGGTCGGCAGGACGGCACGACGACGCCGTCGCGATTCCTTAGGGTAACGCTAAGGAACGCCGGCGGGTTCCCAGGGATCGGGATACAGTCTGCCCCGTGATCCCGACGACCGACGAGCCCGCCGCGTCCTCCGGCGACGCCCCCGGGAACGCCGGCCCCGACGACGAGCGCCGCGCTCTGCTCGACGAGCTGGTCCGGATCCACCACGCCATCGGCGAGACCTTCCTGTCCCAGCGGCTGGAGCCGCTGCTGCACACCCGCCTGACCGTCCAGCAGCTGCGCGCGCTGGCGATCCTCCAGCTCGACGGAGAGACGAGCTCCCACCGGCTGGCGGAGGTCATGGGGGTCGCGCCCGCGACGGTGACGGGCATCGTCGACCGCCTGGTCTCGGCCGGGATGGCGTCCCGGCGGCCGGACCCCCGCGACCGCCGCGTCCGGCTGGTCGCGGCCACGACGCGGGGGGCGGACGCCGTGGGGGGGGGTGGGGGCCCCGAGGCGCGGGTCCCCGCCTCCCCCGGCGGAAAAAGAGACTCCCCCACCCCCCCCCCGCGGCTGACCCCTCCCTTGTCATCTTTCCCCCTCCCCCTCTTTCCT
>NZ_JBHJVM010000010.1:15463-46016 GCF_042264825.1 Isoptericola sp. NPDC056134 | reverse complement strand
GGTTGAGGCGAGAGGTGTTCCCGGTGGAAAGATCGTCGGCATCCTCTGTTTTGTGTGGTTGGTGAACGCCGTTGGGGGGCTGATCTCGCGTTTTCCCCCTCTCACCAAAGACACCCTCCACACCCACGGCCTGATCGAGCGGATCGCCACCGACGACCTGCAGGCGCTGAGCCGCGGGCTCACCGCCGTGCTCGCGGCCGCGCGCGCCGAGGCGGACGCCGTCCGCTCGGCCGACGACGCCCCCGAGGGCTGACCCCCCGGGGCGCCGGGGTCACAGCTCGGACATGGCCTCCTCGGGCGTGCCCTCGACGGCGGCGGCCGCCTTGTTCCAGCGCGACCACAGCACCTTCTCGCCGAGCTGCCCGGCCATCTTGTGCGCGGTGAGCAGGAAGACGATCACACCCACGGCCAACACGCCGACGCCGACCCAGTAGGGGGCGGAGGCGCCGACCGGGTGCAGCAGGCCGGCGATCACCGGGGCCGGGGCGGCGAAGCCCCAGCGCACGAGGTTGAAGGCGCCGGTCGTGACGCGGCGGTCGGGGTCGCCGAGCGCGAGCGACAGGTCGGTGAGGATCGCGTTGGCGATGCCCATGAACACGCCGGCGACGACGAGCACGACGATCGAGGCCGCCGTCGGGAGGCCGAGGGCGAGCAGCAGCGTCATGACGAGCACGCCGGCCACGGCGATGCCCAGGGTCTGCACCGCGCCGATCGTGTGCGCGAGCTTGTGGCCGACGACGAGGATGCCGAACGCGAGGCCCAGGCCCCAGGCGGTGAACACCAAGCCGAGGGGGACGACGTCGAGCCCGAGGAAGATCGGCGTGTAGCCGAGGATGATGAAGAACACGAAGTTGTACGTGGCGGTGACGACGGCGAGCGCGAGGAACGCGGGCTTGCGGAACAGCCCGAAGACCTGGCCCACGTGCAGCGGCGCCGGCTTCTCGGCCGGGTCCTTGAGCTTTGTGATCGACATCGCCAGCGCGACGATCATGAACAGGCCGCACGCGAAGAACGGCACGCGCCAGCTGATGCTGCCGAGCAGGCCGCCGATGAGCGGGCCGACGGCGAACCCGAGGCCGACGCAGGTCTCGAAGATGCCGACGACCCACTCGCGGTCGTTGGCGAGCGAGACGAGCAGCACCATCGCGGTGGCGAAGAACATCGCGTTGCCGAGGCCCCACAGGCCGCGCAGCGCGGCGAGCTGGCCGATCGACGTGCTCAGCGCGGCGAGGATCGCGGCGATCGCGACGATGGTGACCCCCGTGCCGAGGATCTTCTTGTAGCCGAACTTCCCCGTGGCCAGCACGGCCGGGATCATGCCGACGGCCATGACCGCGATGTACGCGGTGAACAGGAGCTCGATCTGCCACGTGGTGGCGCCGATGGCCTCCCCGATCACCGGGAGGATCGGGTCGACGACGGCGATGCCCGCGATCGCGAAGAACGCCGTCAGCGCGGTCGCGTAGATCGCGGTCTTGTTCGGTTCGTTGCGTGTGCCTGCCACGGACTCCTCACTCCTGCCCCACGGGCCGCCGCGGGGTCGTCTGCTGCTGGTCTGCCGATGCGTCGCGCCGCCGTCGTCGCCGGCGAGGAGCCGTGCGGGGCGCCAAGATGCCTGCATCGTGCAGGTAATTACCTGTAGGATACACCTATGACCGCTTCCCGGGGAAACAGTGTGGAGAAGAAGCGTCCCGACCAGGACGACGACGGCGGCACGACGGCGTCCGACGTCGTCGCCCGCGTCGAGCTCGGCCTCGCCCAGCTGCTGCGCCGCGCCGAGCGCACCACCGCGGCGACCACCGTCCGGACCGGGGGCCACGACCTCGACCGCTCCGGCTACCTGCTGCTGCACGCGCTGCGCGACGGCGGCCCCCAGCGCGTGCAGGCCCTCGCCGACCGGCTCGGGATCGACGCCTCCACCGTGACCCGCCAGGTCGTCGCCCTCGAGCGCGCGGGCCACGTGCAGCGCTCCCGCGACCCGCACGACGGCCGCGCCGTCCTCGTCTCCGCGACCGCCGACGGCCGGGCCGCCCTGCACGCGCAGCGGCGTCGACGCAGCGCCACGTATTCGACCGTGCTCGCCGACTGGAGCCCCGCCGACCGCGTCCTCCTGGCCGAGCTCGTCGAGCGCCTCAACGCCGACCTCGACGCCTACAAGCGGGACACTCCCCCGGCCTGACGACCGCCGGCGCCTGCTCTCGTGGACCTCGCCCCACGACCGGCGCCGTGCCGTCTGCCCTGAGCAGATGCGCTCCCGGCAGAGAAGCCTCCCGCTGCGACCGTCGTCGTCGGACGGTGGGGACATGAGCACACCGAAACTGAGCACCCCGGCACCACCCACCCCGCCCGCCTTCGACGACCAGCTCACCGCGCGGCTGCTGCACCAGCGCATCGTGGTGATCGGCACCGAGATCGACGACGCCGTCGCGAACCGCGTCGTCGCGCAGCTCCTGCTGCTGTCGGCCGAGGACCCACGGTCCGACGTCGCCCTGTACGTCAACTCCCCCGGCGGCTCCGTCAGCGCGGGGCTCGGCATCTACGACACCATGCGACTGCTGCCGAACGACGTCGTGACGGTCGGGTTCGGCTTCGCCGCCAGCATGGGCCAGTTCCTCCTCACCACCGGCACCAAGGGCAAGCGGTACGCGCTGCCGCACACGCGGGTGATGATGCACCAGCCGTCGGCCGGCATCGGGGGCACCGCCGTCGACATCGCGATCCAGGCGGAGAACCTGGAGCACACCAAGCGCGTGATGCACGAGCTCACCGCGCAGCACACGGGCCGCACGGTGGAGCAGATCGCCGCCGACAGCGACCGCGACCGCTGGTTCACCGCCACCGAGGCGGTCGAGTACGGCATGGTCGACCGGATCGTCGAGAGCGTGGAGGACGTGCGGCCGTCGGCCGCCGGCCGGAGGGCGGGGCTGTGATGACGACGACGATGAACGAGCGGATGAGCTACACGATCCCGAACGTCGTCGAGCGCACGCCGCTCGGCGAGCGCTACTCGGACGTCTTCAGCCGGCTGCTGCGCGACCGCATCATCTTCCTCGGCACGGAGATCGACGACGGCGTGGCGAACGTCGTCATGGCGCAGCTGCTGCACCTGGAGTCCGAGGCGCCCGAGCAGGAGATCGGGCTGTACATCAACTCCCCCGGCGGCTCGGCCACGGCCATGACCGCGATCTACGACACGATGCAGTACGTGCGCAGCGACGTCGCCACCACCTGCATGGGCCAGGCGGCGTCCGCCGCGGCGGTGCTGCTCGCGGCCGGCACGCCCGGCAAGCGCACGGTGCTGGAGCACTCCCGGGTGCTGCTGCACCAGCCGTCCACCCAGGGGCAGGGCACCGTCTCCGACCTCGCCATCCAGGCCCGCGAGGTGCTCCGCCTGCGCGCCGAGACCGAGCTTCTCCTGGCCCGGCACACCGGGCAGACCGTGGAGCGGCTGCGGACGGACACCGACCGCGACCTCCTCCTGTCCGCGCACGACGCCGTCGCGTACGGCGTGGCGGACGCGGTCGTCACGTCGCGCAAGCTGTCGGACCGCGCCGCGGCCTAACCGTCCCGATCTAGGTGCCGTCCCGACCTAGGTGGCGTCCCGCGCCGCCGGGCGCCCGCCGACGTGCCAGTCGTGGACCTCGACGTCCGCGTAGTCGTCCACGACCAGCACCCGGCGGGCGTCCGCGGGCCCGGCGGCCTCGACCAGCGCGGCCGCACCGAGGACGGCGGCGCCGTCGTCGGACAGGAGGTGGCCCGCCGCGACGAGGACGACCCGCGCCCCGGCCGTGACGAGCGGCTCACCGCTCCCCCGCCACCCGAGCCCGAGGACCAGGAACCGTGGGCCGCCCTCCGGCCCGCCCGGGTACTCCCACATCGTGCGCCCGAGCAGGTCGCGCCACCGTCGCAGCAGCACGTCGCGGTACGCGCCGGCCTGGTAGTTGGGCTCGTCGAACGCGAGCGCCCGGGCGGCCGCGGGGCCGGGCAGGTCGAGGATGTGCACGCTGCCGGTCAGAGTCCGGCCGCCGTCGGCGGTGGTGGGGCCGCGCGCGACCATCCCGCGCGCGAACCGGTCCATGTAGGCCAGGTGCTCGTCGTTGAGCGCCTCGCGCAGCGCGAGCGACCCGGGACGGTCCCGGTGGTAGCAGAAGAACTCCATGCCGCCCGACGCTAGCGCGAGGCAGCTAGGCGGCGAGGGCGACGACGTCGGACGTCGTCGTCGAGCGCACGTGCCGGGACGACGACGGCGCGCGGTCGCGCAGCGACGTGAGCACCCGGACGCGCTCCTGCTGCTCGGCAGCCGCGGCGAGCGCGTCGTGGGCCTGGGCGACCAGATCGACGAGGCGGATGCCGAGCGCGGCGCAGACCGCGGCCAGCACCTCGGAGGACGCTTCCTTGCGGCCGCGCTCGACCTCGGACAGGTACGCGGTGGACATGCGCGCCGTGCCGGCGACCTCCTGCAGGGTGCGGCCCTGGCGCAGCCGGGTGCGGCGCAGGATTCCACCGACCAGATGGCGTAGCAGGGGCTCGCGCACGTGCTCCACCTCGGCCACCGTGCCGACCCGCATGTCCGCCGTCATGCCGACGACGCTACCCGCGCCCGGCGCCCGACGGCTCTGCGAGCGGCTCGACGGGCGGGCGTTCTGCTGACGGCAGAAGCCGTCGCGCGGCCCGGCTGCTGCCGTAGAGCACCCCACCGACGACGAACGCGGCGCCCACCCCCTCGAGCGGGGTCACCCGCTCGCCGAGCAGCAGCCAGGCCGCCGACATCCCGACCACCGGCACGAGCATCGAGAACGGGGCGACCACCCCCGCGGGGTGGCGGGCCATGAGCCAGGTCCACACGCCGGAGCCGAGCACCGTCGCGACCACCACCGTGTACAGGAGGCCGACGACGGCGCCCACGGCCCCCGGGTCGTCCCACGACGTGAGGGAGTGCGCGATCTCTCCCGGCCCCTCGACCAGCAGCGACAGCGCGAGCATCGGCAGCGGCGGCACCACCGACATCCACAGGGTGAGGCGCAGCGGGCTCTGCGGCTTCGCCTGCCGGTTGCAGACGTTGCCGATCGCCCAGCCGAACGCGCCGGCCAGGGTGAGCAGGAAGGGCACGACCGTGGCGGTCGCAGCCTGCTGCCAGGCCACCAGGGTGAGGCCGCCGACGGCCACGAGGATGCCGAGCACCTGCCGCCCGGTCACGCGCTCGCGCAGGAACGTGGCGCCGAGCAGCACGGTGAACGGGCCGGACATCTGCAGCACGAGGGACGCGAGGCCGGCGGGCATCCCCGCCGCCATCCCCCAGTACAGGAAGAGGAACTGCAGCGCGCCGAAACCGAGCCCGTACCCGACCACCCAGCGCACGGGGACGTCGGGCCACGGCACCAGGAGCACGGTGGGTAGCGCGATGAGCGCGAACCGCAGCGCGACGAGGAACATCGGCGGGAAGTGCTGCAGCGACGCGTCGATGGCGATGAAGTTCAGCCCCCACAGCAGGGCGACGAGGACGGCGAGCAGCCGGTGGCGGGCGGGCATGCGCTCAGCCTCACCCGGGACCATCGTGAAGGACAAGCGAAAGTTGCTTCACGCTGTCTGTAGGCTGGCTTCATGGATGTCCGGCACCTGGAGCTGCTCCGCGAGCTCGCCGACCGGGGCAGCGTCACCGCCGTCGCCCGCGCCACCCACCGCACGCCGTCGGCCGTGTCCCAGCAGCTGCGCACCGCCCAGCGCGAGCTGCGCACGCCGCTCGTCGAGCCGTCCGGCCGCGGGCTGCGGCTCACGGACGCCGGCCGGCTGCTGGCCGAGGGCGGGGCGAGCGTCGCCGCCGCGCTCGCGCAGGTCCAGGCCCGGTGGGACGAGTTCCAGGGCGAGCCGTCGGGTACGGTCACCGTCGCGGCGCTGGCCAGCGCCGCCACGTTCCTGCTCCCCCGCGTCGTCGCGGACCTCGCCGGCACCGCGATCGCGCTGCGCTGCGCCGACGTCGACATCGCGGAGGCCGAGTACGGCCCGCTCACCGCGGACCACGACGTCGTCGTCGCGCACTCGCTCACCAGCGTGCGGCCCGCCGGGGCGGAGGGCCTGACCGTGGTGCCGCTCGCCCGCGAGCCGCTCGACATCGCGATGGCGGCCGACCACCCGCTCGCGCGCCTGCCGCACGTGCGGCCGCGCGACCTCGTCGACCAGGACTGGATCGGGGTGCCCCTCGGCTACCCGTTCGACACCGTGCGGCTCGCCGTCGAGCAGGCCACCGGGGCCGAGCTGCGCGTGGTGCAACGGCTGCGCGACAACCGCCTCATCGAGGCGCTCGTCGCCGCGGGCGACCAGGTCGCCGTGCTGCCGCGCTTCACCACGCCCACCGGCGACCGCCTCGTGCTGCGCGAGCTGACCGACGTCGCCATCGCGCGGCACGTCTCCGCCGTCCTGCGGCCCGATCGCGCCGAGCGCCTCGCCGTCCGCCGCGTCGTCGACGCGTTCCGCCGCGCAGGCGCCCACGTCGAGGTGGAGATGGCGGGAGCCGCCGACGGCTGACGATGCCGCAGAGGTGCCCCCGCCCGGGTTCGAACCGGTTCCCGCGTCCAGATCGAGCAGCGCCGCCACCTGCAATTTCACCCGCTGACCTGCGACGGAGCGCTCTGGCAACCTCGGGCTGCCATGCGTCCCCGTGAGGAAACGTGCGGAGAGGTGCGGACAGTGTCCGCACATCCTGGGATACTGGTCCCATGGCAGTGACCCCGCGAGCACACCTCGCGAAGGACGGGAAGACCGTGACATGGTCGGTGCGCTTCCGTGTCGGCGGCCGCGACTCCAAGGAGACGACGAAGACGTTCGGCACCGAGGAGGGCGCACGCTCGTTCGCCGGACTGCTCGCCACCCTCGGCCCGACGCGCGCCGTCGAGATCCTCAAGAAGCGCACCGGCGCCGCGACGAAGGAGGGCATGCCCACCGTCGCCCAGTGGTGCACCCGGCACATCGAGAAGCTGACCGGCGTCGGGGGGTCGACGCTCGCGACCTACCGAGGCCACGTGCGCAACGACCTCGGCGACCTCGCCCCCCTGCCGATCGACGCCGTCACCTCCGACGACATCGCCGACTGGGTGAACGCAGCCGCGAAGGAGAAGGTGCGCGGCGGCAAGCCCATCTCCGGGAAGACGATCGCGAACCGGCACTCGTTCCTCTCGGGCGCATTCAAGCGCGCCGTCCGGGCCGGGCTCATCGCGTCGAACCCGTGTGAGGGCACCCGCCTCCCCCGTACCGAGCGGGAGCCGATGGTGTTCCTGACGCACGAGGAGTACCTCGTCTTCCTCGGGTGCTTCATCCCCCGCTGGCAGCCGCTCGTCACGACGCTGTTCTCGACCGGCATACGGTGGGGCGAGGCGACGGCGCTGCGGGTCGGCGACGTCGACCTCGACCGGAAGGTGCTCGCCGTCGAGCGCGCTTGGAAGCGGGACGGCACGGTGGGGGCGCCGAAGTCGAAGAAGTCGCGGCGCACGGTCGCGCTGGCCCCCGAGGTGGTCGACGTCCTGACGCCGCTCGTGGAGGACCGTCCGGGGCACGCGTACGTCTTCACGAACAACGCCGGCGAGCACGTGAAGCACCGGACGTTCAGCAAGGAGGCGTGGGCGCCCGCGGTGCGGCTCGCGAACGGCGAGCCCGCGCAGGGCAAAAAGGGCGGGCGGGTCGCCGTGCGCCACGACTCCACGGGCGCCGAGATCAAGCCACTCAAGACCGCGCTCGGCAAGCGCCCTCGCATCCACGACGCCAGGCACTCGAACGCCAGCTGGCTCCTCGGCGCCGGCGTGCCGATCAACTACGTGCAGGCCCACCTGGGCCACGAGTCGATCACGACGACGGTGGACCGCTACGGCCATGTGATGCCGGCTGCGCAGGTGGCGATCCGGTCGGCGATCTCCGGGGCGCTGGCCGCTGCCCACCCGCAGATCGAGGCGTGACAGCGGACGCCGACCGGGTGAACTTTGGTGTGACCACCAGTACGGATGTTCGAATCTTCTGAAACCGTTCTCCGGGGCGGTCATACTTGACCTTCAGCCTCCGTCATGTCGGGGAGGCTGCCAGGGGGCCAAGGGGGGCCGAGAGATGCGCGACATCATCTGTATGGCGGACTGCAAGGACGCTGTCTGCCCGTTCAACCGGAACTACGACGCAAGCCTGCCTGTCGATCCGGACCGCCCGGAGTGCGCCTCTCCGGGCTGGGATGCGTGGCGGGTGCTGATGGAGATCCCCGCACGGTCGCTCGTCAGCGCATCATCCGCTCGGTGACCTCGACCATGAACGAGCGTGGTGCGAGGCCGGCGAGCGTCGCCACGGCGGCGATGATGTCGGACCCCGGGTTGGAGCGCCCGTTCGTGTGCTGGGAGACGTAGCCCTGCGAGCGGCCGAGCCTGTCGGCTACCTGCTGCTGCGTGATGCCGCGCTCTTCCATGAAGTCGCGGATCGCCTTACTCATGAGGCTGCGGAGCTCGAGCTCCGCCTCTGACGGAGTCCGTCCGGCGTTGTTCGTCATGCCACAAGGGTAGGACCGGGTATCACGACTGATACTACGTCGCGGCTTCTTCACCCACTCCGTAGGCTTGTCCACCCAGTAGATATGTACTACGGTCTACCCATGAGCACGGAACAGCACATCGCCGACGAGGTCCGAGCCGCGAGGTCGCGGCGGCGGAAGTCGCAGGCCGAAGTCGCCGAGGCCGTGGGGATGCACAAGGACACCTACTCGAAAAAGGAGCAGGGTCGGTCCCGGTTCGACGCTGTCGAGCTCTACCTCATCGCCTCATTCCTGGACGTCCACCCGGCGTCCTTCTACCCCGGGTCCACGGCTGCTCTGCCGTAGTAGATATCTACTCCATCAGACCCACCCGTCCTATCAGAGATCTGAGGAAGTCCTGATGTCCGAACTGACCCTCGATGACCTGGTCGTCCGACTTGGGAAGTCGGTCGACTGGTGGAAGCGAGAGATCAACGCCGGCGGTCACGACCACCTGCGGATCGGTCGGGACATCCGCCTCACCGAGGACCAGTACGTGGCGCTGCGCGACACCTTCGTCGTCCGCGCCGAGTACGCGATCACCAAGGCCGACCCCCTGCAGTCGCAGACGTCGCGGTCTCGTAACCACGGAGGGCACTGATGACCACCGACCAGCCGACGTTCGAGTCGGCCGAGGACCTGAACCTCTTCCTCGCCGACATCGGCCTCAAGGTCATCGCCCTCGCGGTCAACACCACCGTCCACGGCTGGACCCGACCCCAGAACGCGGCGCCCTACATGCACGGGCCGCCGAACCCGGCCTGGGACCTCGTCCAGTGGTGCGCGGGCAACAAGGAGGCCGAGGCCCGGATGCGGGAGCTTGCCGCCGACTGGGCGCCCGCGGTCATGGAGGTTGCGTTCGCCCCGATCACCGAGGCGCTCGACGGCTTCCTCGAGAACCACCAGTCCTGAACACACCGCGGGGCGTCCCCCACCGCCAAGTAGAAGACGCCCCGCCGATCACAAGGAGCGTACCTCCGATGAACCCCCTCAAGCGTCTCGGCGCCGCGATCACCGACTGGTGGCACCGCGAGCCGATCGACTTCGACGCCCAGGACCGCGCGGCCCACGGTCGCCAGCAGGCCGACATCGAGGCCGCCGTCCAGGCGAACCGCGCCCACTGCGGCGCTCGGCTGGACTCGAAGGCGATCCCCGGGAACTTCTACATCTGCACGCTGCCCCCGGACCACGAGGGCCCGATGCACGAGTGCTGGTCCACCGTCGGCATCGCGTTCAACCAGGGCCCCCGCGCTTCGTGGCCCGTCGAGCCGGCGCCGCTGCACGACGCGGTCACGGCGGTCGGCGACAAGGTCGACGACGACCTCGCCACGGTGACCGAGCTCGGCGACCTCGCCGACGCGATCCGTGACATGGACACCGCCGCCCTGGACTACGCGCTGGCCGGGCTGCTCGACGACGAGGAGCGCTGAGCCATGGTCCTGCCGCAGAACGCCAAGACCGTCAAGCCCGTCCACAGCGACAACGGCTACCGCCACTTCCAGGACCTCGGCACCGGCCAGGTCATCTCCGTCTCGGCGCCGCGCATGATCGCGATCTACGCGAACAGCCCCGACGACTACCGCGAGATCCAGGCCGTCGCCAAGGACGCCTACGTGATCGACGGGCCGCTGCCGACGGTCACCGAGACCGTCGACGACCGCGGCACCTGGTACCGCGCCGCCGCCGGGAAGCCGCAGGGGCCCGCGCGCATCACCATCGGCACGGCGCTGCACACCGCCGGTGCCGAGGACATGGTCGAGCACGCCGAGCGGCGCGTCAAGGAGTTCGCCGCCCTGGTCGCCTACTTCCGCGAGCACCCGCCCGTGGAAGTCGCGCAGGTGAAGGCGATCCGCAAGGCCTACCAGAGGGCCTACCCCCAGAGCGGCGGGCTCGACCAGCCCGGCGCGCGCCGCCTCTACGGCGAGGGTGTCCGGGTCGAGGGGGCGACATCATGACGCACGACATCCCCTCCCGCCCGCCGTACACCCGCGACGAGGCCGAGGCGTTCCGCAGCGCGCACCGGCACACCGCCGAGCGGCAGGACGACGGCAAGGTCGTCGAGCTGGTGCACAACGGCACCGGCCACCAGTACCACGGCCTCGGGCGCGCGGTGTACATGCTGTCGCCGGAGGAGGAGGCCGCCGCCGAGCAGAACGCGCGGAAGGCGTCCGCCCACGACGCCGAGCTGTTCTACTCCCCCCGCGCCGCCGGCCACTTCCCGCACGTGCACCAGGCCGTCGGCGACGAGACGCCCGTCGAGGACATGGGCGAGCGTCCCGACGTCGCGGGCCTCGCTGCCCTCCGCGCCGCTGCCCCGTTGCTCGACAAGGCGGGCATCCCGTCCGCCATGGTCGAGGGCCTGGCCGTCGCGCACGAGCAGGACGCTGCGCTCGACGAGCTCGGGTCGCTCGGCGGCTCCGTCACCGCGTTCGACAAGGGCGAGTCGTCCGGCATCGAGCTCGGTCGCCTGCAGGCGATCAAGGTCATCGAGCGTCACAAGGCGGCGCTCAAGGACGACCCCGACGAGTACGCCGTCTCGATCCTCGACGACATCGTGCTCGACCTCATGAACAGGGCGACGTCATGACCCCCGCGGAGGCTCTCGCAGCCGCCGCTCGGGCCACCCTCGCCCGCAACTCCGAGACCTGGCGCGACCCGTCCGTCGAGTCGGCGCCCGTCATCCCGGCCGTCGAGCACACGCGGGCCGCGCTCCCGTTGGTCTACGCACTCGACCGGGCTATGGAGGCCGTCGTCGACGCCGCCGTGAGGCTCGTCGACTCGATCCCTGCCGACGGCGCGCACGCCGAGCTCAGGGTCCAGGTCGCCAAGCTGCGCGCGATCCCCACCGGCGCCCCGCTCGGGCGGAGGTGGAAGCCGTGACCACCTGGCGCGAGACGAACGCCCGCCGTCGTGCGGAGCGCGTCGAGGACATCGTCGCCCACCTCAGGGCGCAGGCGGCCGCGGGCTACAGCCTGTTCGCCGCAGCCCGGGAGCGCGGGCAGTCGGCCCGCACCCTCCGCCGCTGGCTCAACCGCCACGACCACCACGACCTCGTCGTGCGACTCGAGCGGAACGCCGGCGGCGTCCGAGTCCCGTGGTGGGTGCGCCGATGAGCGACGCCTGGCACGACATGCGCGCCGAGGAGCGCTTCGAGCGACGCCGACAGCGCGGTGACTTCCGCACCGACCCGCCCGCCACCGACATCCACCAGCACGAGCCGACGCCGGCCGACAACTACCACCCCGACCTGCTCGCCTACACCGACGGCGGCGGCTTCGGGAAGAACCAGGAGAAGGACTGATGCACACGTTTCGCGTAGGCGACAAGGTGCGCACGTCGACCCACCGTGGCGCCGTGGGAACCGTAGTTCGTCACCACCCCACCCTGCCCGCCTGGGTCGTCCAGTTCTACGGCGAGCCCTACCCGCTGGCGTACACCGACGACCGGCTGCGGAGGGTGTCGTGAACACCGCCGTCCAGCAGATCGCCCGCGAGCTCGCCGACCTCCGCGCCGAGATCCGCGCCAACGGAGGCACCCCCACCCGCCCGCAGCGCGCGCTCCTCCGCGACATGCGCGACCGGCTCAACCTCGCGCGGAAGGGGATCGTGCGATGACCTCCGCCACCGAAGCCCAGGCCCAGCACGACCTCGACAAGGCCGTGGACCACCTGCGCATCATCCGCATCCGGCGGTCGTACGGGATGGCCAACGAGGTCGACGAGAGGTACGCCAAGGACGCCCGCGACCGGGCGCGGAAGGCGCTCGAGGAGGTGAGGGGAGCGTGAAGCGCGCCGGCCTCGTGAACGGGATGCCTGAGGCGGAGTACCACTCCGGCGTCGAGCTCAGCAGCACCGGCGCCCGGACCCTTCTCGACTCCCCCGCGAAGTACGACTGGCAGAGGCGCCACCCCGCCGAGCGCACCGCTACCGACGCGATGGACTTCGGCACCGTCGTGCACGCGCTCGTGCTCGGCACCGGCTGGCCCGTCACGGTCGTCGACGCCGACTCGTGGCGCACGAAGGCGGCACAGGACGAGCGGCGTGCCGCCCGGGCCGACGGCGGGGTCGCCATCCTCGCCGCCGACCACGAGCGCGCGAAGGCCGTCGCGAAGGCTGTGCACGACCACCCGACAGCCGGGCGCCTGTTCGAGCACGGCGAGCCCGAGGTCTCCGCGTTCTGGGCCGACGAGCGCACCGGCGTTCCGCTGCGGGCCCGGTTCGACTACCTGCCCACCACGACCGCCGCCGGGCGCCCGCTCGCGGTCGACCTCAAGAAGACCGCCGACGCCTCGCGCCGCGGCTTCGCGAAGTCGGTCGCGAACTACGGCTACCACCTGCAGGCCGATATCTACCGGCGCGGGTACGCCGCGACGCACGACGGTGCCGAGCCCGTCTTCCTGTTCGTCGCCGTCGAGGCCGAGGAGCCGTTCCAGGTCGCCGTCTACGAGCTCGACCCCGAGGCGCAGGCCATCGGCGCCGAGCTCGTCGACCAGGCGCTCGAGCGCTTCCGCGACTGCACCGATGCCGGCGTGTGGCCCGGCCTGCCCGAAGACATCCAGACGCTGTCGCTCCCCCGCTGGGCGACCTACCTCGAGGACTGACCATGACCGACCTCACCCTCCCGTCCGCCGTCGACAAGGCCGTCTCGCAGGCGACCGTCGTCGAGCAGTCCCGCGCCGTCGCCGAGGTCGCCGCCGCCGTCAAGGTGGCCCGCGACTTCCCCCGCGACGAGGACGCTGCCGCCGGCGGCGTGCAGCGCTCCTTCGGGCACCTCGTCGTCGCCGAGCGCGCCTTCTACTCCGTCCCCAACCGCGGCACCGGCATGAGTGTGCACGCCGCCCGCGAGATGGCCCGCGCCTGGGGGAACATCGACTACGGCGTCCGCGAGCTCCGCCGTGACGACGCCGCCGGCGAGTCTGAGATGCAGGCATGGGCCTGGGACCAGCAGACCAACGTCCGGTCGACGCGCTCGTTCATCCAGCCGCACGCGAAGTCGACGAAGCGCGGCCGCGTCGCCCTCACCGACATCAACGACGTCTACCTGAACAACCAGAACACCGGCGCGAAGGCCGTGCGCGAGTGCATCTTCACCGTCCTGCCGGACTGGCTGATCCAGACGGCGCAGGAGACCGCGAACCGCACCCTGACCCGCGGCACCGGCGAGCCCGTCGAGGCCCGCGCCCAGGCCGCGGCGACGAAGTTCGCCGGCCTCGGCGTGAGCCCCGCGCAGATGGAGGCGTACATCGGCCGCCCGCTCGCGAAGTGGACGCCCGACGACCTCGCGAAGCTCACGACCGCGTGGACCTCCATCACCCAGGAGGGCATCCCGGCCGCCGACTTCTTCCCGGAGGCGACGACGACGCTCGACGTGCCGCAGGGCGGTGAGGAGTGATGGCCCGGGGTGTGGTCGCCGGGAACGTCCGGCTCGACCTGATCCAGTTCCACCCGCACAACGTGCGCGTCGACCTCGGCGACCTGCGCGACCTCGCGGCGTCGATCAAGGAGTTCGGCGTGCTCGCCCCCGTCGTGCTCGAGCAGCGCGGCGAGATGCTCCGCGTCCGCAACGGGCACCGTCGCGTCGCCGCCGCACGGAACGCCGGCCTCGAACGCATCCCCGCCGGCATCGCCCGCGACGTCTCCATGAGCGAGCACCTGGTGCGCCGGATCCTTAACCCGCCGCCCGTCGAGCTCGCCACTCCGGCCGTTGAGAAGCCGAAGCGGCCCTCGCCGTTCGTGTCGGTGAAGCGGATCCGCAACGACCTCGACGAGGCGCGCACTGCGGTAGCTGCCGGTGAGCTCGACGCGTTGGGCGTGCTCAACCGCATCGAGGCGCTCCTGCCCGAGCGCGAGCCGGCCAAGGTCGGTGAGGCGTCGTGAAGTACGCCCGCCCCTACAACCTCGTCCCCGCGAACGGGGCCCACGCGCGCATCAACGCGCTGCGCGCCGCCGGCCTCAGCTTCCACGACATCGAGGCAGCGACCGGCATCTCCGCCAACGTCCTCAGCTCGATCTCGAAGGGCATCCCGCGGCGCATCCGCAGCGAGAACCACGACCTCATCATGGGCTGCCGGGCGGTGCGTCGACCCACCAAGGGGCGCACTCTGGACGCCACCGGCTCACGTCGGCGCCTGCAGGCCCTCGCCGCCGACGGGTGGCCCAACACCGAGATCGCCGCACGCACCGGCATCAACGTCGGCCAGGTGCACGAGATCCGCTCCGGCACCCTGCAGCACGTCAAGGAGCACACCGCCCGCCGGATCGCCCGGTTCTATGCCAAGGCTCGCCCGGAGGATGCGCCCGAGGGCATCGGCAAGGAGCGCGCGCTGCGCACCGCCGCACGCGAGGGGTGGCCGCGACCTGCCGCCTGGGACGACGACGTGATCGACGACCCCGCCGCCGGGCCGAGCCTCGACGACTCCACCGCCACGGTGGACGACCGGCTCAGCGACTGGGTGTACCTCGTCAGCGCCGGCGAGGACCGCGAGCGTGCCGCACGCCGCGTCGGCTGGAAGTCCCTCAACACGGTCGAGGTCAACGCCTACCGGCACCACCGGCACGACGCCCTCGCCATGCTGCGGGGGGTGGCGGCATGGCTGTCCAGACCGCGCCCGACATCCTCGCGGGGATCACCGGGCCGACCGCGACGCTCACCTACGACGAGGAGTCGCAGGCGCTGTGCTCGCAGACCGACCCCGAGGTGTTCTACCCGAGCCAGGGAGACCACGCCGACGCCGCCAAGGCCGTCTGTGCTGAGTGCCCCATCCGCATGCGCTGCCTCGAGGTCGCCGTCGCCAACCGTGAGATGTGGGGCGTGTGGGGCGGCACCTCGCAGCAGGAGCGTCGCCGCATGATCGCCGGCAAGCCTCCCGTGGCGAAGAAGCAGAGCGCGCGCATCGAGGTGCACGGCACCGTCGGCGGCTTCCGCCGTCACAAGCGCGCAGGCGAGGCCCCCTGCGCCGAGTGCTCCGAGGCTCACGGCTCGTGGATCGAGAAGATCCAGGCCTCCGCCAGCAAGGGCCGCGCCGGACGCAAGCCGATGCCTCGCGAGCACGGGACCGAGCGCGGGTACGGCCAGCACCTGCGCAACGACGAGATCCCCTGCGACGGCTGCAAGGCGGCACACGCCGCCCGCGCCGCCCAGTACCGCGCCGACCGAGACGGAGACGCAGCATGAGCACGCCCCAGACCTGCAATCGCTGCGGCCGCACCTACGGCGTCGGCAGCGACGAGAAGCGGCGACACCAGATGCTCAACGGCCACGCGCCGTCGCCCGAGAAACCCGCGGCGCCCGCCGTCGACCTCGACGAGTACGTGCGCGAGATGGAGCAGGGCGCGCGGGGCCGGCGGAAGGGCGGTGCGGCGTGAAGAACGGAGCCCTGTTCGCCGGGTACGGCGGCCTCGATCGCGCCGTCGAGAGCGTGTTCGGCGCCCGCACCGTGTGGGTGTCTGACGTAGACCCCGGCCCCTGCAAGATCCTCGCGCACCGCTTCCCCGACGTGCCGAACCTCGGCGACATCACCCGGATCTCGTGGGCCGACGTCGAGCCGGTCGACATCCTCAGCGGCGGCTCGCCCTGCCAGGACGTCAGCCACGCCGGGAAGCGCGCAGGCATGAAGGCCGGCACCCGCTCCGGCCTGTGGGCGTCCATGTGCGACGCCGTCGAGATCATCCGCCCGCGCTTCGTCGTGTGGGAGAACGTGAGAGGAGCCCTCAGTGCCGAAGCAGCCGCTGGCGACGTGGAGTCGTGCGTCTTCTGCGTGGATGACGACGGAGAGCCACCTCTGCGGGCACTCGGTCGTGTTCTCGGAGACCTGGCCGAGCTCGGGTATGACGCGGCGTGGGTCGGCCTTCGTGCTGCCGACGTGGGAGCCCCGCACGGCCGGTACCGCGTCTTCGTCCTCGCCTGGGACGCCTCCCGTCCCGCCGGGCTGGGAGGCGCAGCCCCTGCTGCCGTCCCCGCGGACCTCGGACACGAACGGTCCGGGGAGGCACGGGACGGGCGGTCCGGACCTGCGGACGGTCGTGGCGGAGCTGGCGTGAACCTCCTGCCGACGCCGACGGCCACCGACCACAAGGCGTCCGGTGCGAGCTACGACCCGACCGACACCCATCACGCCGGCACGACGCTCACCGACGCGACCGTGCGGAACGCGGCGGTCAACCCGGACCTGATGCCGACCCCGTCGGACGCAGACGTCGAGGGCGGGCGCAAGCACCGGTCGGGTGCGCGCTCTGGCGAGCTGCTGCTCAACGGCCTCGCGCACCATCAGGCGTTCGGCCAGTACGGCGACGCGATCGCCCGCTGGGAGACCGTGCTCGGCCGCGTGGCCCCCGCGCCCACCGAGCCGACCGGGAGGGAGGGCGCCCACCGCCTCTCGCCCCGGTTCGTGGAGTGGATGATGGGCCTCCCCGACGGGTGGGTCACCGACACCGACACGACCCGCAACGAGCAGCTCAAGGCGCTCGGGAACGGCGTCGTGCCCCAGCAGGCCGAGGCCGCGCTGAGGCACCTGCTCACGGTTCGTGAGGCTGCTCTCCGGTCGGAGGTGGCGGCATGAAGGTCTACCTCTCCGGCCCGATGACCGGCTACCCGGAGCAGAACTACCCGGCGTTCTTTGCCGCCGAGTCCGTGCTCGCCGACCTGGGGCACCTCGTCTGCAACCCCGCCCGCCAGCCCGAGCGTGCGACGTGGGCCGACTACCTCCGCGCCGACCTCGCCGACGTCCTCGTCGCCGACGCGCTCGCCGTGCTCCCCGGCTGGGAGGCGTCCCGCGGGGCGCAGCTCGAGGTGCACGTCGCGCACGCGCTCGGCGTCCCCGTCATCCCGCTCGACCAGTGGAGGGCCGCCGCGTGAGCGTCACCGACCGGCGCGAGTACATCCGCCTCGACGTCGGGTACCTCGACAACCCGAAGATCGCCGACGCGCTCGACGAGTCCCCGCTCGCCGTGCTGGCCCACGTCGCCTCGATGACGCACTCGCGGCAGCACCGGACCGACGGGAAGTTCGTCGTCGCGCGCATCCTGCGCAAGGTCGGCGCGACTGCCGACGACGCCCGCGTCCTGCTCGACCTGGGGCTCTGGGACGACATCGGCGACGGCAAGGCCGAGCTCCACGACTACCTCAAGCACCAGGAGTCGGCCGAGCAGATCGCCAGGCTGTCAGAGGCCGGGAAGAAGGGCGCTGCTGGCCGGTGGGCGAAGAACCGCACTGCGGATCGCACTACGGATGGCAATGCGGATCGCTATGCAGAGGAGAGGAGAGGAGAGGAGAGGCCTTCGGCTAGGGCCGCGGATGCGAATCGCATCGCTGACGGCACGGAGCCGCCGCGGAAGCAGGAGCGCACCAACTCCAACGCCGTGCTCCTCGCTGCCGGACTCGGGGACGACGACCGGAAGGCGTTCCTCGGGCACCTGCGGGACGCCGGCGCCCGCTCGCCGAGCGCCGTCGTCCTCTCGCTCGATGCCAACGGGCAGCTCGCCGACCGCATCGCCGAGTGGCGCGACGCCCGCGGCCCCGAGATCTCGCCCGAGCTCGCCCGCGACATGCGCCTCAACCCGTACAAGTACCGCTAGGAGGGGACGTGACCGACACCAGCACCGCAGAGCGCGCCCTCGTCGGCGCCACCCTCCGCGCCCCCGACACCATGCGGGAGACGACCACCCTCGTCACCGAGGCCTCGTTCGCCTCCCCCGTCCTCGGGGTCGTGTTCGAGACGGCCGCCGCCCTCTGGTCGTCCGGGCAGGCCGTCGACGCCGTCACGGTCGACGCGGCCCTGCGCGACCGGGGACAGCGCGGCATCGACGGCCTCGAGCTGTTCCGCCTCGTCGAGAAGACGCCCGTCACCGCGAACGCCGCCAGGTACGCCCGCATCGTGTCCGAGGCCGCTGACTCACGGGCGCTCAACGCCCTCGGGATGCGGATGCAGCAGCTGTCCGAGGCGGACATGCCGCACGCCGACAAGATGGAGGCCGCGCGCAGCGAGTGGGAGGCCCTGAGTAAGGCGGGGTCGTCCGCGATCGTCACCCGCACGCTGGGCGAGCTGCTCGACGGCGACGACGCGCCGTACGACTGGCTGATCCCGAACCTGCTCGAGCGCATGGACCGGCTCGTGCTCACCGGGGGCGAGGGCGGCGGGAAGTCGACGTTCATGCGCCAGCTCGCCATCTGCGCGGCCGCCGGCGTCCACCCGGCGACGTTCAAGCACACCGATCCGATCCGGGTGCTCGTCGTCGACTGCGAGAACAACGAGCGGCAGTGGCGCAGGCAGGCGCGGAGCATCACCAACGCCGCCACCCACTACGGCACCGACCCGCGCCAGCACATGCACGTCACCACGGTCGACGACCTGCCGAAGGGCCGCGTCATCGTGAGCGACCCCCGCGACGCCGGCGCCGTGCACAGGCTCATCGACCAGCACGCGCCCGACCTGCTCGTCATCGGGCCGCTGTACAAGCTCTCGAACCGCGCGATCACGTCCGACGACGACGCCGCGCCGATCATCAGCGCGCTCGACGGCTTCCGGGCCCGCGGGGTCGCGCTGGCGATCGAGGCGCACGCCGGACACACGCAGTCCGGCGGCGGCGAGCGCGACCTGCGCCCTCGCGGCTCGTCGGCGCTCCTCGGGTGGCCGGAGTTCGGCTTCGGCCTCCGGCGCCGCAGCGTGGCCGACGGCGGGCCTGCGGACGACAACTACCGCATGGTCGACGTCGTCCGCTGGCGCGGCGACCGCGACACGGGACGCGCCTGGCCGAACGTCATGTACGCCGACCCGCGCAACCCCTTCCCATGGACGCCCGAGAACATCGGCCCCGCGACCATCGGGCGCGGCGACGACGAGAGGTGGGCGTCATGACCGGCGACCCGTGGACCACCGTGCCGCCGCAGGACCTCCGAGGCCTCCCGCACGCCGCACGGATCTCGCTCGACGAGGCCGCGGCCGAGGGGCGCTACCTGGACGCCGCCGAGCGCGACCGCATCATCGCGGCCGCCGGCGCGAACCCTGACGACTGGCAGGTCGACCGTCTGCCGCAGACGACCCAGGAGGACTCGTGATGGATCACCAGCACCTCGCCCGCGTCCACAGGGTCGGGCCCAAGGCCACGACGAAGACCCCGTGGCAGACCCGCTGCATGGTGTGCATCGGGCACGGGTTCGAGTTCGACACCGAGATCGCGGAGCTCGCGGGGAGCCTGCCCCTCGTGCGCAAGGCGTCGTGGTGGTTCGCCAGCGTGGGCGAGGCGCTCGAGTGGGCGCGCACGCACCTCGCCACCCACCGGGAGGCGACGGCATGAGCCACTACCGCGGCGGCGCCGACTTCGAGCGCGAGGTCCGCCACCACCTCGAGGCGGAGGGCTACGAGGTCATCCGCTCAGCCGGCAGCAAGGGCAAGGCCGACCTCGTGGCGTTCAAGCTCGGCGAGTTCCTCGTCGTCCAGTGCAAGCGGAATGGCATCTGCCCGCCCGCAGAGCGCATCGAGGTGCAGCGGCTCGCGTCGCTCATCCCGGGCGCCATCCCCCTCGTCGCGACGCGGCCTGGGATCACGTTCAAGCGGCTCACCGGACCCGGCCCGAAGGACTGGGCGCCGTGGGTGGCCGACCGAGTGGAGGAGAACCAATGAGCACCAACCCCGCACGCGCCCTGCTCGACGAGGCCGACCGCCACCACAAGACAGCCCGTGGCGCCGACCGCGCCATGACGAAGATCCGTCTCGGCGAGCGCCCGCAGACCCGTCGCGGCCTCCTCGGGTTCTGGCGCGAGGACGCCCCCCGTCCGTGCGAGTTCGACCACGAGGAGACGGCGGCGATCTACGAGGCGCTCGCCATCGTGCGCGACCGCAGCCATGAGGCCGCCGCGAAGGTCGAGGCCCGCGTGACCGTCACCGAGGAGGCGACCCGATGAGGATCGAGATCTACAAGGCCGCCGACGGCTGGCGCTGGCGGCTCAAGGCCCGCAACGGGCGCATCGTCGCGGAAAGCGGCGAGGCGTACGTCGAGCGGCGCAGCGCGATCCGAGCCGTGCGTCGGGTGCTGCGGATCCGGTTCCGACCCACTACCGGGACCCTCATCGGCTGGAACGTCTACGCCCAGTGGATCACCGCCGACGGGACGTTCTACGACCTCGTCGAGGTGGCCCGATGACCGCCCCGAACCTCGACGAGATCGCCCGCCGATACTCCGCCGCGCTCAACGCGAAGCCGTCGAAGGGCGAGTGGACCCAGCGGGGCATCGACGCGCTGACCGACTCCGTGAGCGACGTCGGGGGGCTGCTGGACGAGGTGCAGCGGCTGCACACGTGGGACGGGCTCATGAGCCTGCTCGACGAGCACTGGCCCGAGAGTCTGTTCCCGACGCTCGCCGACGACGAGAGCCGTGACGCAGGGGCGCGCATCGTCTCGCTGATCCGCTGGGTCCAGCAGCAGCGCCGAGACGTCGAGATCGCGTGCGGGGCCGAGGCGAGCGCGGACGCCTGGGCGCAGAGGGCGCACGCGGCTGAGGCTGAACGTGACGCTCTGGGGGAGGCAGCCTTCGCCGCTGTCATGAACACCGACCAGGACAAGGACGGCGCGCAGACCTGGGAGCAGTTCTTCCGGCCGCTCAAACGCCCGTCATGGAGGGACGTCGTCAAGGACGGCGTGCAGGAGCTCCGACGCGACCGCGACGACTCCGACACCGCACTCGACAAGATCCTCGACCAGGTGCGCCGCTGGGCACGTGACGGTCAGCCCGACGACGTCCTCGGTGCCATCGCCGAGATCGTCAACGCGTGGGACGCCTCATGACCCCCGTGCCGAAGACCGACCCGCGCATCGACGACACCGCGCGCGCCATCCGCGACGGCTTCGACCCGCCCTGGCCGCCGTGGGAGCACCTCAGCCCCGGCGCGCAGAACCAGTGCCGGGAGATGGCGAGGTACGCGCTGGCACGACTGGACGCTGAGACGGGAGAGAGCGCATGAGCGAGTCAGGGGCGCCAACGCTGGAAGACGCGCTCAGCGCCACCCCGCCGTACGTCCGCGGACGCTCCGGCCGCGCGTACAACGTCAGCCGCGGCGTGAAGGACGTTGACCGCTACCTCACCCAGCTGCACGACATGGGCGCGACGTCAGCGCACGTTGACATCGACATCCTGCTCGACGCCCGAGTCGCGCTCGCCGCACGCGAGAAGGAGGCGACCCGATGAACAAGAAGATCCGCATCGTCATCCTCGGCGGCCCGCAGGACGGGCTCGAGGTCGAGGGGCCCTGGAACACCGTGCACGTGAAGGTCGCCGGCTACGCGCTCCCCGTGCACCGGGTGGGCGAGAAGCGGCACATCGCTTCGTGGGCCGAGCGTGCAGCGATCGAGGAGGAGGCATCTTGAGCCTGGACGACATGCCGCTGAGCACGGTGCTCACCGAGCTCGCGGAGACCTACGAGACCGTCGTCGCGCTCGGGGTGGCTGCTGTCACCGCCGGCGGGAAGGCGACGGGCAAGCCGGGCTCGCGTGTGCCGCCCGGGATGAGCGAGGTCATGGACACCGACGAGTTCGAGCGTGCAGTGCGCGAGGTGGACGAGTGGGCGCTGTACGTCGGGCACCACCTGCTCGACGTCGAGCCAGGGATCGGCAGCGTGCCCGACTCGACGCCCGGCAGGCTGCGGCTCGCTGCACGGTGGGCCGACATGCTCAGCGGCGACCCGGACCTCATGGCGCGGTACGCCTTCGAGGGTGACGCGCGCTCGATGCTGACGACCATGCGGCGGCTGTCGCGGCGTGGGACCAGGCGAGTGCGCACGGGATCGGCATGCCTGACCGTGACCTGCCCCGGGCAGTACGTCGCCAGGATCGACGAGCCCGACGGCGACATCGAGTGCAGCACCTGCCACGACCGGGTGAGCTACGACCACTGGTCACGCTGGGGATCGCAGCAGCAGTGGGTGACGGTCGAGCACGCCGCGAACATGGCGGGCACCACGGTCGCAGCGGTCAAGGTCCGCGCGCACCGGCAGGGCTGGCGCAGGACCGGCACCGGCCGCGACGTGAAGTACAACGCGGACGACGTCATGGGGCGAGGCGGTGAGCGCAGTGCGTGAGGTGGCGTCGTGCGACGAGGCGATCGTCGAAGCCCTGCGGCTGGGTGTGATCGAGGTCGACACGGCTGCGGGTGACATCCTCCGAGACGGGCGCGTGCTGCGAGGCAGAGTGTCCGACACGGGCTACCGGCAGGTGAGCCTCTTGGGCTGGCTGTGCTACGAGCACCGCATCGTGTGGACCGCGGCTCACGGCCCTGCCGGCGACGCCACGGTCAACCACCGCAACGCCGACAAGCTCGACAACCGCCTCACCAACCTCGAGGCCGTGAGCCGCGGCGACAACGTCAAGCTCTGGTTCCGGCAGGACCACTACGACCACCAGGTGCACGACCAGTACGCCACGGCGGGGCAGCCTTACGACGAGGCTCCGGAGATCCAGGAAGCGCGCGCGATGGCCGCCCGAGGCGCATCACGCCGAGAGGTGGCCGAGTTCATCCAGGCCTGGCGCGATCGACGCGCAGACGACGTGGCGTGATGCGTGCGCGCTGACGTACTGGTCAGGTAGCATGTAACCCGTCGGTGTAGGTAGTGCACCCTCGAAGCCCTCGGCCAAGCGGTCGGGGGCTTCGTCGTGCGGGACGAAGTTCATCCTCCACGAGCGCCGCCAACTGTAGGTAGCCTCGGGACATGAAGGCCAACGGCTACGGCGCAGACCTCGAGTTCGACGGCGAGCACGTGATCATCTACCCGGGCAAGATGCAGGCCCGGATGGTCGGCACGCAGCGGATCGCCGTACCCCTCGCCGACGTCATCGACGTCGAGTACAAGCCAGCCAAGGCGCTCACCAACGGGCAGATCCGGTTCAAGGTCGAGGCGGCCAGCGACAGCCAGACCATGCAGGACTACGGCGGTCGCGGCCCCATCCCCACCGAGGACGCAGCCGCCGCCCGTGCGTACGCCAAGCAAGGTCTCGTCACCTCCGAGGCGCTCGTCGTGCACTGGCGGAAGAAGGACCAGGACGCGTTCGAGGCGCTGCACCAGGAGATCACCGCAGCGCGCTGACTCCTGCGAGGTGAGCGACCGTGACGCTCCCCGCCGGCTACGGCCGAACCTCACGCCGAGTCCGCCGCATCAAGGCCGACCTCAAGTCGGGGCGGCCGCAGCCCTGCATGCGTTGCGGACAGGCGATCGACTACGACACCGACGACCCAAGCGACCCGAGTGCGTTCAACGCCGGGCACATCAAGCCGCTGTCGCTCTACCCCGAGCTCGGTGAAGACCCTGGGAACTTCCAGCAGGAGCACCAGCGGTGCAACAAGAGCGCTGGCAACCGGATGACCGACCCCGGTCTGGGTATGCAGTCCGAGGCGTGGTGACCGCAGACGGGTAGGGGGGTCTGCATCTCTGCGCGGCGGAGGTGCGGACAGGTCTTCCGGCAATGATTCGTCTCTCCCTAGACCTGAAACTTCCGGATCGCCGCGCGGAGGTGCTCGCATGGGGCGGAAGAAGAACCTCCCGGAGCCCAAGCGGGGCCGCGGGCAGAAACTCTGGGACGAGATCACGGAGGCGCACCCTGTGCTCGGTCCTGAGCAGCGGGTGATCCTCGAGGAGGCGTGCCGCTGCGCCGACCGCCTCGACCAGCTCGACGACATCATCGCCGGCCGCGGGGTGCTCGAGCTGCTGCACTTCCGCTCGATGTTCGAGATGGACGACGAGGACGAGCGCCACATCGTGATGACGGTCGACGGCGTGCTCGCCGAGGCGCGGCAGCAGCAGAACGTGATGAAGCAGCTGCTCGTGTCGCTGCGCCTTCCAGACGCGGCGACCGGCCAGCGCCCGCAGCAGCGCGGTGCGCGCGGGGCGTATGCGAAGGGGGCGACCCGTGCCGACAAGCTCGCGGGTCTCCGCTCGATCACGGGCGGCAAGACCGAAGCGTCTGGGGAGTGAGACCCCCCGGGTCTTCACCCCGCCGCTGCGGAAGCTAACGCCGCAGACGTCACTCGGCTTCGCGGCCGTCGAGTTCGCGGTCGAGGTGTGCGGGATCGACCTCTACCCCTGGCAGCGCTGGCTCCTGGTCCATGCGCTCGAGCTCGACCCGGCGCTCACGGTAGACACGATGGACCAGCGCGGCCGGCTCGACCCGCTGTTCCGGTTCCGCAAGATCGTCGTGCTCGTCGCCCGGCAGAACGGGAAGTCGACGCTCTCGCAGGTGCTGAGCCTGTTCTTCCTGTACATCCTCGGCACCGATCTCGTGCTCGGGACGGCACAGGACCTGGACACCGCCGAGGAGGTCTGGGAGGGCGCCCTCGACATCATCGAGGAGACGCCCGAGCTGGCCGAGCTCGCCGACAAGCCAGTGCGGAACAACGGCAAGAAGGCGATCAAGCTCCTGTCGGGCGAGCGGTACAAGGTGAAGGCCGCGAACCGGCGCGCCGGCCGTGGCCTCTCTGGGGACCTGATCCTGCTCGACGAGCTCCGCGAGCACCAGTCGTGGGACGCGTGGGGCGCGATCACGAAGACGACGCAGGCGCGGCCGGCTGCGCAGATCTGGGCGCTGTCGAACGCGGGAGACGCGACGTCGGTCGTGCTGCGCTACCTGCGGAAGTCGGCGCACGCGGCCCTGGGCGACCCGGACGGGATCAACGCGGACGACGACCCGTCGACGCTCCTGCCGTCGGCGGACGACATCGAGGACTTCGGCGACGTCGTCGAGGACGACCTTGAGCCGGACGACTTCGAGGAGGACGTCGACACGCTCGGTCTGTTCGAGTGGTCGGCCGCCCCGGGCTGCGATGTCACCGACCGGGACGCGTGGGTGCAGGCGAACCCGTCGCTCGGGTACGGGATCAGCGAGCGGACGATCGCGGGTGACGTGCCCCGTCCTGGTGGCGGCGATCCGGAGTGGATCTTCCGCCCCGAGGTGCTGTGCCAGTGGATCGACGGCGTGCTGCAGGGGCCGTTCCCGCCGGGCGCCTGGGAGGCTGGCACGGACGCCGAGTCGCGGCGAGTGCCTGGCTCGGCGCAGGCCGCGTGTGTCGACGTCTCCTGGGACCGCTCGATGACGCACATCGCGTACGCGAGCCGGCGCGCGGACGGCAAGCCGCACGTCGAGATTGTGGCTCGCCGTGCCGGCACGGAGTGGGTCGCCGGCTGGCTGACGGAACGGATCGAGAAGCACAACCTCTCGCGCGGAGTCGCGCTGCAGGCGCGCGGCGCCCCGGTGTCGTCGCTGCTCGAGTCCCTGCAGGAAGCTGGCGTTCCCGTCGTCGAGTGGGGCGGCTCGGACGTCACGGCGGCGACGGGCGCGTTCTACGACCTCGTGCGCGCCGCGGTGACGCTCGACGAACAGACGGGCGAGCCGATCGGCCCGGGCGTCTTCCACCTGCCGCAGCCGCCGCTCGACGTCGCCGCAGGTATGGCTGCGACGAAGAAGGCCGGCGACGCGTGGATGTGGGACCGCGACAAGTCGCCGGTCGACATCAGCCCGCTCGTCGCGGCCACCGGGGCGGTCTGGCTCCTGTCCCGCCCCGAGGAACACGAGACGCGATCTGCGTACGAGGACGACGGCCTGATGGTCGTCTGAGAGGTGGGCGACATGGCGTTCGGAGTGGTCGTGAAGCGCCGTGTGGTCGTCAACCTCCTGAGCGGATCCGCCATCGAGGGCGTCCTGCTCAAGCGCCGTGGCCCGCTGCTGATCCTGGCCGACTGCACGCTCCACCCGTCGTCCGGTGAGCCAGCCAAGGTCGACGGCGAGGTCGTCGTCGAGCGCACGCAGGTCGAGTTCATCCAGGCACTGAGCAGGGGGTGAGCCGTGGCCTTCGTCGTCTCCGACGGCGCGCTCCGCGCCCTCGATCGCACGCCCCTCCCCTCCGCGTACTCGCTCCGTGTGACGAGCGACTACACGATGGCGTACGCCGAGATCTGGCGCACGCAGCCGGCAGTCCGCACCGTGGTGTCGTTCCTCGGGCGCAACATCGCGCAGCTCGGACTCCACACGTACCGCCGCCTGTCGGACAACGACCGTGAGCGACTGACCGGCCACCCGCTGTCGGCACTCATCTCACGCCCGGCGCCGTGGACCACGAGGTACCGCCTGCTCGACGCGCTCGTGCAGGACATGGCGATCTACGACGTCGCGTACTGGCTCAAGCTCAAGGCCGCAGACAGCTCGCTCGCGCTGGCGCGGCTCGCCCCGCAGCGCACCGAGGTCTTCGGCACGGGCGGCCTGTTCCCCGACGGCTTCCGCTACACGGGCGACCGAGGCAAGCGGGACTTCCCGCGTGACGAGGTCGTGCACTTCCACGGGTACAACCCGACGGACGAGATGAACGGCGCGCCGCCGATCGAGGCACTGCGCCGCATCCTGGCCGAGGAGTGGGAGGCCGGCCGGATGCGCGAGCAGACGCTCCGCAACGGCGCCCGCGCGTCGGGCTACCTCGAGCGCCCCGCGGACGCGCCCTCCTGGTCGGACGAGGCGCGCCAGCGCTTCCGTGCCGGATGGAAGGCGCAGTACTCGGGCGGTGGCCCGGAGGCTGGCGGCACGCCCGTCCTCGAGGACGGCATGAAGTTCGTGTCGGCGTCGCAGACCGCCGAGCAGCTGCAGTACGTGGCGGCCCGCAAACTGACGCGCGAGGAGGTCGCGGCGACGTTCCACATCCCGCCGCCGATGGTCGGCATCCTCGACCATGCGACGTTCGGGAACATCGAGGAGCAGCACAAGATGCTGTACGCCGACACGCTCGGCCCGTGGCTCACGATGATCCAGGAGGAGATCGGGCTGCAGCTGCTGCCCGACTTCGGCGACGCGACGTCGGTCTACGTCGAGTTCAACCTCGCGGAGAAGCTGCGGGGGTCGTTCGAGGAGCAGGCCGCCGCGCTGCAGACGTCGGTCGGCGCCCCGTGGCTCACCCGCAACGAGGCCCGCGCGCGCCAGAACCTCCCGCAGGTCGAGGGCGGCGACGAGCTCGTCACCCCGCTGAACGTGCTCATCGGCGGTCAGTCGTCGGCGACCGACAGTGCGCCCGAGCCGGTGAAGATGGGCCCGGTGCTCCGGAAGGACTCGCCGACCGCCCCGCTGCGCATCAAGGCGCAGGCCGCGACAGAACACGAGAAGGCCGCGCAGCAGGTGCTCGTCCGCTTCTTCAAGCGGCAGCGGGCGGCCGTCCTGTCGGCCCTCGGCGCGAAGGCCGACGGCGCGGAGTGGTGGGACGAGGAGCGCTGGAACGACGAGCTGTCCACGGACCTCCTCGCGCTGTCGATGAGCGTCACGGCCGCCGTCGGCGCCGAGACGCTCAAGGGCCTGGGGATCGACCCCGACCAGTACTCAGAGGGGCAGACGGTCGCGTTCCTCAAGGCCGTCGCGAGCTCGCGGGCGGGAGCGATCAACTCGACTACCCGGGACCAGATCAAGGCGGCGCTCGCCGCGTCGACGGCTCCGGCTCACGTGTTCGACGTCGCCGAGACGTCGCGCGCGGAGAAGGGCGGGACGACCCTCGCGACGACCCTCGCCGCGTTCGCCGTCACCGAGGCGGCGAAGCAGGTCGGCCGCCCGCAGACGACGAAGACGTGGGTCGTCACGTCGAGCAACCCGCGGTCGTCGCACGCGGCGATGGCCGGGGAGACCGTGCCGATCGACGGCACCTTCTCCAACGGCATGGAGTGGCCGGGCGATCCGGTAGCCGGCGCCGAGGAGGTCGCGAACTGCATGTGCTCCGTCGAGATCACCATCCCCTGACGTCGTCGCCACGACCCAACCGCCCAAGGAGGGCTGCGCGATGAAGACCAAGAACGCACCCGTCCGCCTGAAGGCGGGCCCGGAGGACGGCCTCGAGGAGGGCCAGTTCTCGGCGTACGCGAGCGTGTTCGGCAACGAGGACTCGTACGGCGACGTCGTCGTGCCAGGCGCCTTCGAGAAGACGCTCGCCGACTGGGCCGCGAAGGACTCGGAGATCCCCCTCCTGTTCGGGCACCGCATGGACGACCCCGACTTCAACATCGGGCACGTCGTGTCGGCCGTCGAGGACGAGAAGGGGCTGCTCGTCACCGCGCAGCTGGACCTCGAGAGCCCGAAGGCGGCGCAGGTCTACCGGCTCCTCAAGGGCCGCCGCATCGACCAGATGTCGTTCGCGTACGACGTGATCGACGGCGGCGCCGTGAAGCACGACGAGCAGTCGGTCTACGAGCTGCGCGAGCTCAAGCTGTACGAGGTGTCCGTCGTCCCGATCGGGGCGAACCAGGAGACCGAGATCCTCGCCGTGAAGGCAGCTGCGGACGCGCTGACCTCCGGCACCAAGGCTGGCCGGGTCCTCTCGGCCAAGAACGAGAGCGAGCTGCGCAAGGCGCACGACGCGATCGGGAACGTCCTCGCCACCCTCGGCGAGGCGAACGAAGACCAGGAGAAGGCCAGCGGTCACACCGCCGCCAACGCCGAGGAGCCCTCCGGGGCCAAGGCGGAGGAGCAGCGGGTCAACCCGTCCGCACGAGACCTGGCGACCCTCAAGTCCATCGAGCTCGCCGCGCTGTCGGAGAGCTGAGCAGGAAAGGGGCGACCCATGAGTCGCATGCAGGAGCTGCTGCAGAAGGCGGCAGCGGAGGCCAAGTCCGCGCGGGAGATCGCGGAGAAGGCGGACGCCGCCGGCCGCGAGATGTCCGAGGACGAGCGCGCCGACTTCGAGAAGCACTTCGCCGCCGCCACCCAGGCGAAGGCGGACGCGGACGTCGCGAAGAAGGACGCCGACCTCTACGGCCAGGCGAAGGCCCTCGCCGACGAGGTGGGGCTCGCCCTGCCGACCGACGAGGAGACCGCGGGGATCGTCGCGGGCGACGCCGGACGGAAGGCGCCGAACCGCGTCCCGCTCGAGAAGCAGGTCGTGAACTCCCCGGAGTTCAAGGCCCTCCTCGCGTCGTTCCCCGACGGCCGCATCCCGGAGAAGTCCCGGGTGCAGTCGCAGCCGATCGGCCTCAAGTCGCTGTTCGTCGGCGGCACCGACACGAGCGCCGGCGCGTTCGTCGTCGCCGAGCAGACCGGCATCGTCGAGATGCTCGGCCGGCGCACCCTGACCCTCCGCGACGTGATCTCGGTCCGCCGCACCGGGTCGGACACCGTCGAGTACGTGGCCCAGACGAGCCACACCAACGCGGCGGCGCCCGTGGCCGAGGCCACGAGCTCGGCGTCCCCGACGGCCCCCGGCACGGCCGGCGCGCTCGTGCTCCCCACGGGCGGCGGCTACAAGCCCGAGGGTGCGTGGGCGTTCGAGCGTCGGACGGCGACCGTGAAGACGATCGCCGAGTGGGTGCCCGCCACCAAGCGTGCGCTCGCCGACGTCGCCGCCCTCGAGGGCCTCATCCGCGACGAGCTGGTCGCGGACCTCAAGGAGACCGAGGAGACCCAGATGTTCACGGGCTCCGGTTCGGGTGAGAACCTGACCGGCATCCTCGAGACCTCGGGAACGCAGACGCAGGCGTTCTCGACGGACATCTTCCAGACCGTCCGCAAGGCGATCACGAAGGCCCGCACCGTGGGCCGTGTCATCCCGAACGCCGTCGCCCTGGCGCCGGCCGACGTCGAGAAGGTCGACCTCATGCGCGAGGACGGCGCGACCGGCAAGTACTTCGGGAACGGCCCGTTCTCGATGGGCCCCCGCACCCTGTGGGGCCTGCCCATCGTCGAGACCGAGGCGCTGACGGCCGGCACCGGCCTGGTCGGCGACTTCAAGAAGGCGGTGCTCTGGGACCGCGAGCAGGCGTCGGTCACGATGACCGACTCGCACGCGGACTTCTTCATCCGCAACCTCGTGGCGATCCTCGCCGAGGAGCGCGTCGCCTTCGCGGTGACCCGCCCGTCGGCGTTCGTCGAGACCGCGACCGCGTGATCCCCGCCGGCGGGGGGGGGCTTTCTTTCCCTCCCGGACCCACTCCCCCACAAGGGATAAGAAGTACAGCGCCCATAGGGGCAAACCGCCCCTCACCCCCCCCTCCCCCCCCCCCCCCTCCCCACCCGCCCGACACCCCA
>NZ_JBHJVM010000010.1:0-15453 GCF_042264825.1 Isoptericola sp. NPDC056134 | reverse complement strand
TCTCCTTCTCCCCCCCCCTCCCCCCTCTCCCCCCCCCCTCTTTTTCTCCCCCCTCCCCCCCCCCCCCGGCCCGGCTCCCCAGGAGGGGCGACATGTCGAAGCTCAAGCGGTACGACGCCGTCGTGAACGGCCATGCCACCACGCTCAAGCTCACCGAGGCCGAGGCCAAGGAGCGCGGCCTCGTCGAGGCGAAGCAGGCCGAGGCGCCCGCGAACAAGGCGCGCACGCCGCGCAACAAGAAGTCCTGACCCAAGGGGGTGCGTCGTGGCCGATCCCCTGCTGACCGCCGCGGAGTTCTCCGCCGGCACTGGTGGCAAGATCGCCGCCGACGACCCCCGGGTGCAGAAGCTTCTCGACGGCGCGACGCGCGCGATCCGCCGGTACTGCGGGTGGCATGTCGCGCCCGTGCTGACGGAGACGGTGAAGCTCGACGGCCCGGGCGGGTCGCTGCTGCGGCTGCCGACGCTGCGGCTGGTGGACATCACCGTGCTCAAGGAGGGCGGCGTCGACCAGGACGTCGAGTCCCTCGAGTGGTCCGAGAAGGGCATGATCCGCCGACGGCACGGCTGCTGGACGGACCGGTTCCGCGGCATCGAGGCGACCATCGAGCACGGGTTCGAGGACGCCGACGACGTGAAGCAGATCATCCAGCAGGTGGTCGCGAACGCGATCTCGTCGCCCCTCGGCGCGACGTCAGAGGCTGCCGGCGCTCTGTCCGTGTCGTGGGCGACCACGGCGCCGGGGGTGTCGGGTGGCCTGTCGCTGCTCGAGCGGGACCTCGCCGTGCTCGAGCTGTACCGGCTCGAGAAGGCGGCGTGATGTTCCCGTCGTTCGCGAGCACGACGCTCACGCGGGTGCGGCCCGTGATGATCGACGACCACGGGACGCAGGTCCCCGACTGGACGGCGCCGGGCGCCGAGCTCTCGATCCCCGGGTGGTCGGTCCAGCCCGGCGCCTCCCCGGAGGTGCTGCAGAACCGGCAGAACGTCACGGTGCGTTGGACGGCGTACGGGCCCGCAGGGGCAGACGTCCTGGCAACTGACGCCATCCGGTACGACGGCACTCTGTACGCGGTCGACGGCGAGCCTGCGCGTTGGCCCTCACCGACCGGCGGCCTGGCGCACACGGTCCTCCTGCTCGTCGACCACAGGGGGTGACGGCATGACGACGACGATCCGGCTCAAGCTGAACCACAAGAACATCCGCGCACTGCTCCGCTCGGAGCCCATCCGCGCGGACATCGAGCGTCGCGCCCGCGCGGTCGCTGCTGCGGCCGGCGGCGAGGAGAAGGGCTTCGAGGTCGACGTCCGCGTCGGCTCGAACCGTGTCCGCGCGTCTGTGCGCACCGCGACGCGGGAGGCGCGCGAGGCGGAGGCCACCGACCGCACGCTCACCCGGGCGCTCGACGCAGGCCGGCGCTGATGGCACGGGTCGACGTCGAGGGCTGGCTCGGGACGCTGCTCGGGTCCAGGCTGTCCCTCCCCGTGGCATCCAAGCCGCAGGCGACCGCGACTCGCTTCGTCGTCGTGAAGCGCACCGGCGGCCCTGCTCATCTTCGGATGTTCGACCGTCCGCTCGTCGTCGTCGAGGCGTACGGGCCGACCGAGACGAAGGCGATCGAGACGCTGAACGCCGCTCGCGACGTCCTCCTCAGCCTCCGCGGGATCCACAACGACGTGAACGTGTACAGCACGTCCGAGGTAGGCGGGCCCGGCACCCTGCCCGACCCGCTGCTGCCGAAGCTTGCTCGCTACACCGCGACGTACGAGCTCCACCTGATCGGCCTGCGGGCCGCCTGAGCTCCTGGCCGACCGGTCAGGTTCCGCCCCTCACGTCGTGCTGGGGCTTTCCATCGCGAGTCGAGGAGATCCCGATGAGCAAGACGGAGACGCGCGCCGTCGTCGTCTCGGCCGGTGAGGTCAAGACGAAGGACGGCAAGACGCACAAGCAGGGCGCCGCCCTGAACCTCCCGGACGTGGAGGCACGGATGCTCATCCGCGCTGGCATCGTCCGTGCCGCCCAGGCGACCGCCGAGGCGCAGACCGAGAAGGGCGGTAAGTGAGATGGCCAAGGACTACGACAACGTGCGGGTCTACGGGGACGAGGACGACGCCGTGTTCCTGGCGCCCCTCGGCTCCACCCTGCCGACCGGTCTCGCGGCACCCGACGCGGCGTTCGAGGACGTCGGCACCCTCGGCGAGGGCGACTTCAAGCAGTCGCGCGAGGCCGAGGTGAACGAGCTCCTGGACCACTCCGGGCAGATCGTCGCCGTCGTCGTCCCGACCTCGGGCAAGACGGTCGAGTTCGAGGCGATCGAGGACAACGAGGTGGTCGAGGCGCTGGCGAACGACATCATCTCCGGGCCCACGACCGCGACGGGTGTCACCACGACGACGTACTCCGGCAAGTACACGCCGAAGACGCGGGCCATGGTCGTCGACAAGTACTTCGTCAAGGACGGCGTCCGCTACCTCGACCGCCTGGTGGTCCCGAGTGCGCGCGTCGTCGTGTCGGGCGACGAGGTCTGGTCGCGGGAGAACTACACCGCGTACGCCGCGACGGCCAAGATCATCGGCCAGTCGACGCGGATCGTCGGCCCGGCCGTCTGAGAACCACCGGCCGGGGTGGCATGGCGATGACCCGCCCCGGCCGGTGCACCACCCGTCATCGCCAGCCTGTGTCATCGCCAAGAGAGAGGTCATCGCCATGACCGCACCGAAGAAGTCCACCACCGCAGCCCGCAGCGCGACCGCGCGCGGGACCGCTGTCGCCAAGCGCCCTGCCGCCGCGAAGGCACCGCAGGACCGCAAGCCCGCCGAGACCTCCAAGGTGAAGAAGGTCAAGGACGGCACCGAGGTCACCCTGCACGGCGTGACCGTGACGGTGCTCGACTCGGTCCGCGACGACTGGCGCACGATCGACGACGGCGCGCTCGTGCGTGAGGTGCTCAGCATCATCGAGGCGCACGGCGGCGCGGAGGCCAAGGAGAGCAGCTTCTCCGCCGAGGAGGACGAGCTCGCCGCGGAGCTGGTGGGCAGGATGCCGACCCTGATGCGCCGCCTCGTCGGATCGGCAGGGGCGTCCCAGGTGTACGCCGCGCTGAGCCGCGAGAAGGGTGGCGGCCCCATCGACTTCGGCGACGTGCTCGCGTACTACGCCGAGCTGACAGGGGCGCTGTCGGGAAACTCCTGACGCTCGTAGGGGCGCTCGTCGAGCATCGCGGTGCTCTGCGGGCGTCCCTACGGGCTGAGTACCCGGCGCTCCCCGCGCTCGACCGGATGCTCGCCGGCGATACAGACATCACCCCCACCGAGCTCGCCGACCTCGTCGTCAACCTCCCGCCGGGCTGTGCGCTCTGGCGGGCGACTGGCGGGCCGATGGCGTGGACAGACGAGACGCACGTACTCGTGGGCCTCCTACATCGGCTCGACGTCCTCGCCTGGCAGAACACGGCGGTGATGCAGCGAAAGCCGCGCGGCAAGGCGCCGAAGCCGATCGAGCCTCCGCCGTTCGCGCACGAGCAGGCGGTGACGGAGCAGCGTGCCGCCTCCAAGCGGGACCGGTACCTAGAGCGCCGGGCAGCAAGGTCAGCCGACCAGGACACCTGAACATCGAGGGGGTGACGGCATGGCCGAAGCGCCCGCCATCGAGCTCGCCACTGCGTACCTGTCGATCGTCCCCTCGATGTCGGGCGTCCAGGGCGCACTGGCGAAGGAGCTCGGCGGACCGGCCGTCACGGCGGCCGCGGGCGCTGCGGGCGAGAAGGCGGGCAAGACCTTCTCGACCCGGATGGCCAAGGGCGGCAAGATCGCCACGGCCGGGCTCACGCTGCCGCTCCTGGCGGTCGGCGCCGCCGGGCTCAAGGCCGCCCTCGATGTCGACGACGCGTACGACAAGATCCGAGCCGGCACGGGCGCCACAGGCAAGACGCTCGAGGGCCTGCAGGCGTCGTTCGACAAGGTCGCGAAGACGACGCCCGCCGACATGGACGCCGTGTCGTCCACGGTCGCGGACCTGAACACCCGCCTCGGGCTGACGGGCCCGACGCTCGAGAAGCTGTCCGCGCAGATCCTCGAGGCCGGGCGCCTGGGAGGCGTGGACGTCGACGTCCAGAAGATCACGGGCGCGTTCTCCGCGTTCGGGGTCGAGGGCAAGAAGACGACCGGGGCGATGGACGACATCTTCCGCGTCTCGCAGGCGACCGGCGTCGGCATCAACGATCTCTCGGCGCAGATGGCCAAGAGCGGCGGCATCCTCAACCAGCTGGGCTTCGGCTTCACCGACTCGGCCGCGCTGCTCGGCACGCTGAACAAGGCGGGCGTCAACAGCAACGCCGTCGTCGCGTCCATGCAGGCCGGTCTCGTCAAGCTCGCGAAGGACGGCGAGGCTCCGCAGGAGGCGTTCAAGCGGGTCACCGGCGAGCTGCAGGGCTTCATCGACAAGGGCGACGACGCGAAGGCGCTCAAGCTCGCGGGCGAGGTCTTCGGCACGCGCGGCGCTGGGCAGTTCGTCTCGGCGCTCAAGTCCGGGAAGGTCAACCTCGACGACCTGACGAAGTCGGCCGGGCTGAGCAAGGACACGATCCTCGGGGTCGCGGAGGAGACCAAGGACTTCCCCGAGCTGTGGACCGAGTTCAAGAACACGGCCACGCTCGCGCTCGCCCCGATCGGTCAGCAGCTCATGCCGGCCATCGGCAACGCGCTGCAGCTCATCGCGCCGTACCTCGAGCAGTTCTCGGCCTGGTTCTCCGGGCTGAGCGACTCGCAGGTCAAGGTGCTGATCGGAGTCGGTGCGGGGCTGGCTGCCATCGGGCCCCTGCTCTGGGCGGCGTCGAAGGCGCAGCAGGCGTGGACCGTGGCGACGAAGGTCTGGGCGGCGGCCACGAAGATCGCGACGGTGGCGCAGCGGGTCTTCAACCTGGTCATGCGCGCGAACCCGATCGGGCTGATCATCACCGCGGTGACCGGGCTCGTGGGCGTCCTGGTCTGGTTCTTCACCAAGACGAAGACCGGCAAGGCGATCGTCGCGGGCGCTTGGAGGGGCATCAAGGCGGCCATCAAGGGCGTCGCGGACTGGTGGACGAAGACCGCGTGGCCGAACATCAAGAAGGCCATCGACCTGATGAAGCTCGGCTTCCAGGTCGCCAAGGAGAAGATCGCCAACGTCTGGAACGGCATCAAGAACGCCGTGAAGGTCGTCGCGTCGTGGATCTCGACGCGCTGGGACAAGATGGTGACCTTCTTCACGGAGCTCCCCGGTCGGATCAAGCGAGGCTTCGGCAACGGCTGGGCGTTCCTCAAGGACAAGGTCAAGGCCGTCGTCGGCTCGTACGGCGCGAAGACCGGCGCGCTCGGCGTGGTGCGCGGGATGGTCGACTTCTTCCCGAGCCTCGGCGGCCGGCTCGCCCGCGGTGCCGGTCGACTGTGGGGCTGGCTGACGGACAGGCTCAGGTCCGCCGTCGGCTCATACTCGTCCGGCGGTGGCGGCATCAAGGGGATGCTCTGGTCGATCGTCAACTTCATCAAGTCGACGCTCCCGAACAAGATCAAGGCCGCGGCCGCGAAGATCTGGTCGGGCCTCGTGGGCAACGCGCTCGACGTCGTCGGCGGCGTGATGAAGCTGGTCGGCAAGATCCCTGGCGTCGACGGGACGATCACCCTGTCGGCGGCCGGCGTGACCCGGTCGTACAAGTACGCCGACGGCGGCATGATGCCCGGCTACACGCCGGGCCGCGACGTCCACCGGTTCTACTCCCCGACGGGCGGCCTCCTCGAGCTCTCGGGCGGCGAGCCGATCCTGCGGCCCGAGGCGGGTCGGGTGCTCGGCTCGGGCTGGGTCCACGGGATCAACGCGGCCGCGCGCGGCGGCGGGATCTCCGGCGTGAAGCAGTTCCTCGGCGGCGGTCAGGCGTTCGCCGGCGGCGGCATCTGGAACATGGAGAAGTTCCGGACGCCGAAGGGTCTGCCGGGCCCGGTCGCGTGGCTGGTGAAGAACACGCTCGGCCGTCTCACCGTGCCGTCGCTGCTCAACGCCACGGTGAAGAAGATCCTCGAGCACTTCGGCATCGGGGCGAGCGGTGGTGGCGGCAAGGCTCCGGGCAACGCTGGCGGCAAGGGGCTGCGGGGCAACCTGTCCGCGATGGCGGCGGCAGCCAAGGCGCTCGACCCGTCCGTCCGCGTGACGTCGGGCTACCGGCCGGGCGCGATGACCGTCACCGGGGTGCCGTCGATGCACGGCGCCGGGCGCGCGATCGACATGGTCGCGAGCAACATGGGCGCCCTGTGGGACAGGCTCTACGCGACCTACGGGAAGTCGTCGCCCGAGCTCTTCTTCTCCGGTCGCGCGTTCTCCCGCTACGGCGTCAAGGGCGCACCCCGCCAGGACCACTGGGACCACGTCCACTGGGCGATGGCCCAGGGCGGCGTCATCCCGAAGCTCTACGACCAGGGCGGGTGGATCCCTCACGGCGGCGTCGGACTGAACATGTCGGGCAAGCCGGAGGCCGTGCTCACGCCGGACGAGTCGCAGTGGCTCAAGGAGATGGCGGACGGCCAGGGCGGCGGGCGCGGCGACGAGATCCACTTCCACGGTGTGGACGAGTACCAGATGCTGCGCACGCTCGAGATGCGTGCCCGGCGGTCGCGAGCCCGGAACAACAGGGTCGGGAGGTAGCCCGTGGCCGTCTACCCGTCTTCCACGTTCGGCGTCCCGTACAAGCCGCCGGCGCCGTACGTCCCGAACTTCCGGGGCCTGCGGCACATCGTCTCGCGCTGGGACCCCGAGCACGAGGATGCCGACGGCGACGGCTGGGTCGAGACATGGGACCTGTCCGACCCCGAGGGTGGCGTCTACTTCCCCGACGCGGACATCGGCGGGATGCACCTGCCGCCGTTCGAGCGGCAGACGTCATCCTCGCCCGCTCTCTCCGGGCAGCGCCTCAAGGGCGTACGCACGGCCGCTCGCCCGTTCGGCTGGACGGTCCGCGTCTGGAAGGGCGACCCGGACGACACCTCCGCAGCGTTCGAGGCGTTCGACGCGGCCATCTGGTCGGTGATCGGGGACCCGGAGCAGCCCTTCCGCTGGACGGTCGAGACGCCCGCGGGAACACGCCGTCACCTCTACGTCTCGTACGCCGGCGGCGACCACGCGTACAGCCGTGACCCGATGGCTGACGGCTGGGTGGACTACGAGCCTGAGTTCGTCGCCGATGACCCGTACTGGTACGACGCGAACCCGATCGTGCAGGAGTGGCACCAGCCGGAGCAGCGGGACTTCTACGAGCCCGAAGACGCCGACGACCTGCTGCACATCTCGCAGTCGGCGTCGACCTCCTCGGCGCAGATCACGAACCCCGGCAAGGTCGCGGCGCACCTCAAGCTCGAGGTGCTCGACCAGATGGAGGACGTCACGATCTCCGTCGCGGGCGGGATCATCGGGACGCCGGACGTCGCGGACGGCCAGGTGCTCGTCGTGGACACGGACCCGCGCGTCGGTTCGGCCGATCTGGACGGGGTCGACGTCGACGACCAGATGATCCCGTGGGACCCGCGCCCGATCCCTGCCGGCAAGACAGTGCCCGTGACGATCGTCGCGTCGGGGGCCGGCTGGGTGCGCGCGACGTTCATCCCCCGCTACTACCGGGCGTGGGGGTGATCGGTAGTGGAGGAGCGCCTGCCGATCCAGATCACGGTCTACGACAAGGCGTACGCGCGCAAGGGTGTCGTCGGCGCGCCGAAGTCGGTGAACGTCCTGCTGCTGTGGAACCTGCCGGGCTACGCGACGTTCGTCGTCGACCGCGACCACCGCCGGGTCAACGACCTCGTCACCCCCGGCGCTCGGTGCGTCGTCACGTACCAGCCGCGCGGGATGAGCCGCCAGACGATCCTGTCGGGCATCGTCTCGGAGGTCACGGGCGGTGGCGGTCCTGTCGACGGCACGCGCGAGTTCATGATCCTCGACGACCTCAACGTGCTGAACGAGATCGTCGGCTACCCGGTGCCGGCGAACGCGGCGAGCAGCCAGTCGACGTCGGCGTACGACACGCGCAGCGGCCCGCTGGGTGACGTCATCAAGGGGTTCGTCCGTGCGAACGCGACCGGCCAGAGCGTCCCACGGCTGACGGTCCAGGCGGACGCCGGCGACGGGCCGACGAAGACGGTCAAGGTCCGGATGACCAACCTCGGGGAGAAGCTCCTCCCCCTCGCCACAGCCGCCGGCCTCGGCGTCCGGGTGATCCAGGTGGGCACGACGCGGCAGCTGCAGACATACACGCCTGGCACCTACCCGCGCACCCTGACCGAGGAGTCGGGCGTGGCGACGGGCGTCGAGTTCAAGATCACGATGCCCGAGGTCACCCGCATCACGGTCGGCATCGGCGGCGTGGGCACCGCGCGCCAGTTCTACGGACCGCCGACGACCGGCTTCGTCGACACCGCAGCCGAGGCCCTGTGGGGCATCCAGCGTCACGAGTGGATCGACGCCCGCGACGTGGCACAGGCGGACGCCGACAAGGCGACCATCGCGCTGCAGCGGGCGACCGAGCGCCTGGCAGAGGGCGCGGCGAAGACCTCGCTCAAGTGCGAGCTCATGGAGAACGGCCGCCTCGCCTTCCTCAAGTCCTACAACGTCGGCGACGTCATGACCGTGAAGCCTGCCGGGTCGGCGGCGCTCGTCGAGCGCGCGAGCGAGGTCGAGATCGACTGGGCCGAGGGCAGCCCCGAGCCGGAGATCACCCCCCGCATCGGCGACTGGTCCGACTCGGACGACGAAGCGAACAACAAGCTGGTGCGCCGACTGTCGCGCGCCGTCGAGATCATCGGGACGGAGTGACCACGATGGCGAACAGCATCGGCCAGGACATCACGAGCCGGTTCTACAAGGGCCCGATCAACGGCGGCGACTGGGCGGCAGGGCAGCCCGGCCTCGGCGACGAGTACTTCGTCGCCGACAGCAACGCCGGCCGGGTGCGGCAGAAGTCGGCCACGGCTCGCACGGTCGAGATCCTTGCGGGAACCATCGGCGGCTTCGGGGTCAAGGACAAGATCAACGCGACGGTGACGCTGCCCGCGCTGGCCGAGCCCGCGTCGGGGTCGCGCTGGTACACGATCGCAGCCGAGCGCGACTGGACGCTCGCGACGCCCGAGACGAAGCTCGTCGCGCTCACCGGTGCCGCGACGCAGGCGATCGCCTCCTCGCGCGTGACGAACCCGGGCACCGGCAAGGATCACCAGCCGCTCGCGCTCGTGAAGATCACCAAGGGCGAGTCGGACCTGCAGGGCCTGATCGACCTGCGCGCCGTCGGGTACGGCGGCGGCTTCTACCTCATCAACGACCCGATGGTCATGGACTACATGTCGAAGCCGGGCTACCGCTTCCGCACCGCCGCCGGGGACGAGTGGGTGATCCTGCTCGACGGGTCCCGACTGCGGACCGCGACGGGCGACGAGGCCTGGTCCTCGACGTTCTTCGAGCTGCCGAACTACTTCGGACTCACCTTGAGCCGCGCTCGCAAGGGCGGGCGCGGCGACCTCAAGATCACCGGCACCCGCCTGACGGGGCAGATCACCGGCGTCGACTCGACCTTCTACACCCTGGGTGACGGGTGGAAGCCTGCCGAGCGCGTCGGGGGGGTCGCGTGGGTCGGGGGTACCCCGTACAAGGCCTACATCGAGGGCAACGGCGAGGTGCACGTCAACCCGTTCACCGTCCAGGCCGGCCAGCAGTTCCGGGTGGACTTCACCGGCTACCCGATCGGCTGAGCGTCGTGGACTTCCTCCCCCAGTGGGCCTCCGACCTCTCTGGCTGGGGCGTGGTGGCCGTCATGGTCGTCATGCTGCTGACCGGTCGAGGTCTCGCCACCCGTCGCGAGGTCGACGCGGAGAAGGCGCGCGCGGACACCTGGCAGGACGCCTGGCGCACAGAGCACGCGCGCAACGCGGAGAAGGACGCGCAGATGACCGAGCTCCTCGAGATCGGCCGCACGTCCGCGAAGGTGCTCGAAGCGATCCAGGCGGCCCGCAAGGAGGGATCGCCATGAGCTGGCGACGCCGCCCGAAGCGTGAGCGCGCGCAGGCCGAGGCAGACAAGGCACTGCAGACGTCGGTGGACGCTCTGCACGCGACCGTCGAGCGCGGGCGCGAGGTGCGCTCGATCGCGGCACGACTCCGCAAGATCCAGCAGGAGAACCACTTCGGCCCGTCGATCGCCGAGGTCTACCGCGGGGGGCAGCCATGAACATCTGGCGCGAGGCGACGGCCTGGTTCGCGTTCGGCGGCTGGCTCCTGTTCGTCGCCCTGTACTCGCTGCGGGCGAGGTGGTGGAAGACGCCCGAGGGTCGCAACGTGTGGGGCGTCGGTCTGGCGCTCACGGTGGCGCTCGGCATCATCGTCGCCGCCTACACCTGGCCGGACTACGAGCTGCGGCCCGTGATCGTCCCCGTGCTCTACACCGGGCTCGGGCTCCTCGCCGTGCAGCGCACGGTGCAGATGCTGCGCCGCCAGCGTCAGCGGCGACGCGAGAGCCGCTGACCGCCCCTACCCCTCACCCCGCCGCGACCGCGTCGGGGCCTTCGTCATGCCCGGGAGGCACGCATGCCCTGGATGCCCGCGCCCGCACGTCGGCGCAAGATCGCCTGGCTCAACAGCCTGCCGCGCTACGGCAGCAAGCCGACCGCGATCGTCCTGCACATCACCGCCTCCGAGGCGACGTCGCAGCACGGCTACTTCTCGTCCATCCGGTTCGCCGGGTCGCACTTCCACGTGGCCCGCTCGGGCGTCATCGAGCAGTACGCCGGCACGGGCGCACGCTCGGCCGCGGACCTGTCCTCGCGCCGCACGATCTCCATCGAGACGCAGGGCGTGAACGGCCCGTGGACCAAGGCTCAGCTCGAGGCCATCGCCCAGGTCGTCGCCTGGTGCGCGCGGACGCACGGGATCCCGCTGCGGAAGATGACGTCTTCGTCGCTGTCGCAGCACGGCGTCGGCTGGCACCGGCTCGGCGTCGACGGCAACTTCCCCTCCGGCCCGCTCGGCGGGCGGCTGCAGCGCGGCGGCGGCGAGAAGTGGTCGGGGTCGCGCGGCAAGGCGTGCCCGACGGACGCCTGCATCCACCAGATCGACGACGTCATCGCGCGCGCGATCGAGATCAACAAGGGCGGGTCGAAGCCCGCTGCCCCCATCCAGGAGAAGGACTGGTTCGACATGGCAACGAAGGCCGACCTCCGCGAGGTCATCGAGGAGTACGTGAAGTCGCCCGCCGGCCGCAAGGCGCTGTGCGAGGCGGTCTGGAACACCGACGGCGTGCTCGACGCGCCCGCCGACACGGACACGAAGAAGAACCCCCACTGGGGCGCGGCGGGCTTCCTGCGCGCCATCCGCTCCCAGGTCCGCGACCTGGCGAAGAAGGGCTGACCGATGACCTCCACCCCTGCCGTCCCCGAGCGCGTGCGCACGGCGGCCTACTTCATCCTCCTGGGAGCATCAGCGCTCGTCCTCCTCGCGACGGGCCTCGCCCCGGTGTGGCTCGACGCCGACACGGCGACGCGGGTCGTCGCGTCGGGCGGCGTGGCGACGTCGGTCTTCGGCCTCATCGCTGGCGGCCTCGGCGTCGCGTACCGACCGACCGCCGTCGACCCGCTCGAGAACCCGCGCGACGTCGACCCCGAGCCGGAGGGCTGACCGATGGCGCGCGGCGTGTGCCCCTGCACGGGGGGCGCGCCGTGCGCCCCCACGGCAGCCCTCGTGGTCGACCCGCCTGACCGGCAGCCTCGCGGAGTCCAGTGCCGCGACTGCGCCCCCGTCGGCTGCGACGGGTCCTGCGACCTGCCGCCGTTCACGGACTAACCCATGACCACCCGCACCGCCGCCGCGACCGTGCGCGACGTCGTCGTGTACGTCGCCGGCGCCGCCTTCTTCACCGTGCTCGGCGCCGTCAACGGCGCACGCGAGCAGCTCGCCAACTACCGCCGCTGGCCTGGACTCTGAGGAGCGCCCTGCGATGACCATCTTCACGTTCTCCGGCCTGTGGCTGACGAACCCCGACGGCTCCCCCGCGCCGTTCGCGACGTCGCCGATCTTCGCCAAGAGCGACACCGCACGCGCGACGCCGCTCACCGCCCTGGATCTGTCGGGCACGACGACGCTGCCCGGCGGAGTCACGGCGGACGGCAACGGCAAGGTGCCGGACTTCAAGGTCGACGTGCCCGACGGGATGCCGTGGATCGTCACCCACGCGGCAGGCCTGGTCGACACGACGCTCCTGTCGATCGACGAGGTGATGAACGTCGTGCAGGCCTCGGCGGTCTCGGCTGCAGCCGCCGCCGGGGACGCCGAGGCGGCGAAGACTGCCGCTGAGGACGCGGAGGCCGCCATCGCCGCGGCACCGATCGCGCTCCCTGTGGGTGGCACCACGGGCCAGGCGCTCGTCAAGGCGTCCGGCGCGAACCGCGATGTCACGTGGGCGACCGTGGGCGGCGGAACGGGCGGCGGCGGCGGTGTCTCGGACCACGGGCTCCTCTCGGGACTCACCGACGACGACCACCCGCAGTACCACACCGACACTCGCGGCGACCAGCGGTACTACCGCAAGGCTGAGGTCGACGCGATCGCCACCACGGCCGCCGGCGCGAACAGCAACGCCGACCGCAACCGGGCGAACCACACCGGCACCCAGCCGATCAGCAGCGTGACCAACCTCGAGTCGCGCCTCGCCGCGGTCGAGGCAGGCGGCGGCGGGGGCGGCGGGCCCATCACGGCCGACGGCATCAGCGACGCCACGACGGTCGGCAAGGCGCTCATGCGCGCGACGTCGGCGGCGAACGGGCGCACGACCCTCGGCGCGGCTGCCGCGACGGACGTCGCCGGGAAGGTGTCTGGTCCGACAGGGATGGTGATCGCCCCGCCGATGACGCAGGCAGCGTACGACGCCCTGCCGACGAAGGCGCCCCTCACCCTCTACCCGATCATCGGCTGAGGGGCACACGATGGCAGTCGTCGCGGCGTACAACTGCAACGCCCTCCTCGGGGACGGCACCCTGCCCGACATGGCGGGGTACTCCCGGCACCTCACCCTCGACCCCGGCGTCGCGCTCACCGCCGGGGTCGCCGGCAAGGCCCTGCTCGCCGTCGCTGGCGGCGCGTCGCGGTCGTACGTGTCCGGCGACTACATCGGCAACGGCGCGAGCTTCTCGTGCTTCGCGCGGGTGAAGTCGCAGAGCCCGACCGCCGGTGTCCGGGTGATCGCGGAGAACCTGCGCGGCAGCGATCGGCGGCAGACGTTCCTGCTGTCGGACGCGAGCGGGAACCTCGCGGCGCGGATCACGGTCGGCGGGATCGGGAACGACGTCACCTACTCGTCGGGCGTCTCCGTGCTCGACGGCGCCTGCCATCGCGTCGGCGTCGCGTACGACGCGCTCGGCACGGGCGACGTGACGTTCTGGGTGGACGGCGCCGTGGTCGCCACGGTGAACCGCGGCGCGGGCGCGGCGTCCGAGCAGAACGGCGTCTTCGCCATCGGGCGCGGCACCGGCGGGGTGACCGATCGGCGCGCGCAGGCCGCGATCAAGGACGTGCGCTGGTTCAACGACCCGGTCTACACGTCCGAGGCGTCGCTGTTCGAGGCCGCGGTGCAGAACCTCGTGGTCGGCGCCTACTCGTACGACGAGACGGGCGCGGTCGTCCGTGACTACACCCTCAAGGGCAACGACCTGGCGCTCACGGCCAACGGGTCGCGCGTGGCCGGCGTCCACGGCCAAGCCCTCGAGTCTGTCGGGGGCCATGGCGCGGAGGGCGACGTCGCGTTCTGGACCGGCGGCACGTTCGACCGGCTCACCGTGTGCGGCTGGGCGCGGATCACCACGGCCGGCGGCGCGGCGCCGTTCTTCTCCCTCGAGACCGCCGCGGGTGTCCCGAAGCTGCAGCTGTTCCGCGGCGGCGCCGGCGCGCTGCTCATGAAGGTCTGGGGCGACACCCCGACGGCGCCGTTCGACGGGAGCTACCTCTTCACCGAGGACGGCGCGCTCAGCACCACCGAGGACCGGTTCATCTTCGCCAACGTGAACCCCACCGGCTGGGAGCTCCGCGTCTACAGCGCGGCCGGCGCGGTGCTCGTGACCACCGGGGGCGGCACCGGGAACCCTCCCACGAACCAGCCGATCCTCAGCGGCATCACGAAGATGCGCCAGGGCGGCGGCGTGGTCCGCCTCGACGACGCCCGCGTCATCCGGAACTACCTCAACGGCCAGGCGGTGCAGGCACTCCGCGCCGAAGCCGTCACGCAGGAGCCGACCGGCACGGTCTCGAACCTCTTCTACGAGTCCGGTGCCCTGTCCGCGCTCTACTGGGAGTCGACGCCCCTCGACCGGCTCTATCTCGGCACCGGCCTCCTGTACCAGGCCGACGCCTGAGCGCACTGCGGCCCCGCCCTCCCCCGAAGGCGGGGCCGCGATGTGTGCTGCGGCGACAGTTCACCACGGCTCCTGTCTGTCTGGCGCTCGCTCACCGGGTGAACTTCGCACGACTTCGGCCCCCGCCCTCTCCGGAGGACGGGGGCCGCTTTCGTGCGTCCGGGCTCAGCCCCAGGAGTTGCGGGACTGCTGCGCTGTCCGCTCCCGACCGTCCGCGCCCTGGGACCACTTCGTCCACCAGAGGCCCGCGGCTCCTGCCAGGGCCGCCGTTCCCCAAGACAGCCACCCCGTCAGGAGCAGCGCCACGAGGAGAACGCCGAAGACGATCCAGCCCTGAACTCGGCTGCGGTGCATCTTGACGTCGATCTTGTCCATGCAGGCCCGCCCTCTCTGGCTGCGCCTCGATAGCCCCGACACCGACGGTACGCCCGGCCGGCGACATCCCGGCGGGTGAAGTGTCGGACCCCCGCGCGACCCTGGCCCCATGCACGGCCCCACCCCTGAGCCCGGGTACGACCTCGACGCCGACCTCCGACGTCGTGAGGCGCAGCACTGGGACCGGCCCCTGCAGCGCCTCCTCAACGCGCACCCGATCCCCCGGCGCGGGCTGCAGCATGACTGCCACGACCGGGTGCGCGCGCGGCTCGTGTGGGAGCTCGACGGCGAGGAGGTCGTCGAGACGCTCGCGTTCGCGTGGACTCCGCGGCTCGTGTGCGTCGAGGTGGACTCGAGGCGATACGGCGTCGGCGGGGCGTGGCTGGCGCCGGCGGACGTCGAACGCGTGCACCCGCGCGGCTAGGCTCCGGGCATGATCCTGCGCGCGCACATCGAGAAGCGATGAGAGCACGGCGCAACCCTTGTCGTGACGAGGGGCATTCGCGGGCAACCGCGAGGAACCGTGCGGACACAGAGTGCGGACACGGGATACCGTGGGCGACATCAATGCAGGTCAGACGGGGTGCCCCCGCCCGGGTTCGAACCGGTTCCCGCGTCCAGATCGAGCAGCGCCGCCACCTGCAATTTCACCCGCTGACCTGCGACGGAGCGCTCTG
>NZ_JBHJVM010000009.1:98528-171120 GCF_042264825.1 Isoptericola sp. NPDC056134 | reverse complement strand
CCCGGGACGCCACCACCTGCGGTGCCGTCCCGGCCTCTCTATCTCGCGGGTCCGGGTTCTCTATCTCGGCAGGTCGACGACGCGGTCGGCGCCGGGGACGGGTGTGAGCGTGCCGGCGGACGCCGCGGCCAGGTCGTCGCGCAGGTGGGGGAGCTGGGCCGGCGGCACGAGCAGCGCCAGCCGGGCGACGGCGGCGTACGTCGGCTCCTCGAGGACGGCGTCGTGGGACTGCGCCCAGTCGCGCAGCAGGTGGTCGACGCGGCCGGCGTCGGCGTGCGGCACGTCGACGGTGACCTCCGTGAGCACCTCGCGCCGGCGCAGCAGCCCGTCGGCCGCGGCGACGTCCAGGGCCTCGGCGACGGCGCCGGAGTAGGCGCGCACCAGGCCGCCGGCGCCGAGCAGGACGCCGCCGAAGTACCGCGTCACGACCGCCACGACGTCGGTGAGCTCCCGGCGGCGCAGCACCTCCAGCATGGGCACGCCCGCGGTGCCGGAGGGCTCGCCGTCGTCCGAGGAGCGCTGCTGGTCGGCGTGCGTGCCGACGACCAGCGCCAGGCAGTGGTGGCGGGCGTCCCAGTGCTCCTTGCGGAGGCGGGCGACGACGGCGTCCGCCGCCTCGACCGACGGCGCAGGGGCCAGGTGCGCGAGGAAGCGCGACTTCTTCACCACGAGCTCGTGGTCGACGGGGGCGGCGAGCGTGCCGGGGAGCCCGCCCCTCGGCCCACCCTGCGGCGTCGTGGGGGCGGGGCTGTCGGGTCGGCTCACCGCACGAGGCTACGACGCCCGCCGACACGCCGAGCGTCCCTCCGAAGAAAAAGTGTGCCAAGCGCCAGGATGGGCCCATGACCCAGAGCACGGGGGAGCCCCCCGCCCCAGAGGCTGACGGCGCCGACGCCACGCCGGTCGCCAGGTACCCACGACCGACGGTCACGCTGGACGAGGCGGAGTGGGTGTGGCGCGAGCTGTCCGTGGAGGCGCTGCGCCCGGGCGGGAAGCCGGAGGTCGTGCGCCTGGCCGTGATCGCCGGGCTGACGCGGGCGACCGGGGCGCGCTACGGCGACCTGTTGCGCGTGCGGGCGGAGGACCTCGACCTGGGTCCGGAGCCGGACGCCGCCGCGCGTCGCGGGCGGGTCGGGGGTACGCGGGACCCGGGGGAGGGGAGGGTGCTGCTGCGGCACGGCAAGCACCGGACCCTCCGGGAGCACCGCCTGCCGCCGGAGGTGGTGCTGCTGCTGCGGCACTGGATGGTGGTGCGTGAGGAGCTGGCCGCCGAGCTGGAGGGCTCCGTGCCGCGCGCACTGCTGCTCACGGTGCACCACACGCACGACCACGGCACGACGGTCTCCAGCGGGCTGCCGATCACGCGGCAGGGGCTGGTGCTGTCCTGGCGGCGCTTCGTCCATCGCACCAACGCGCGCTACGGGGCGGTGCGGGCGCCGCTGCCCACGCGGTTCGAGCAGGTGCGTCGGGCGTGGGTGGACGCGGGCGTGCCGGACCTCGGTCGGGACCTGGCGCCGGCCTCGGACCCACCGGAATCCACGGACTCTTCTGAAAAATAGTGTGCCAAGCGTCCCGAAACACCCGATGCGGCCGCGAAGACCTCACGGAAGCAGGGGCGAGCGGGCCGGCCCCGCGGCGTACGAGGCCGGCCCGTGGGCGCGAGGACGCGGGCCGTGCGTCAGGCGGTGGCGATGCCCAGCAGCGGCGTACCGGGGGAGTGCGACGGCAGCTCCTGAAAGCCGTACCGGTCGTAGAACGCGCGGGCGCGGGTGTTGCTCGGGTCCATGCCGAGGTGCACGCCGGGCACCCCGCGCGCGGCGAGCGCCGCGCGCAGCGTGTCCACGAGCGCGCGACCGAGCCCGCGACCCTGGTTCTCGGGCAGCAGGTCGATGTGCAGGTGCGCGGGGTACCGGTCGAGCTCGCCGGCGGTGATGCCGCGCACCATGCGGCCGGGGTCCTTCCCGGCGTCGAGCAGGGCCGCCTCCGAGAACCCGGGCTCGCGCCCGGACGGCGAGGCGCCGGCCCCCGGGTGGCGCTCGGCGAACCCGGGGCCCCAGGCCCGCTCCCACCACGCCACGAAGTCGCGGGTGTCGGCGACGCCGATGACATACCCGGTGAGTCGGCCGTCGTCGACGCGCAGGACGTCGTCCGCGGCGTCGGCGGGGGCGGCGTCGCGCGCCGGCTCCTCGTCGGGGCGCACGACGACGAACGCGAGCTCGGGCGCGTACTCCAGGTACGGGAGCGCGAACACCTCGGGCATGAGGAGGTCGTCGGAGTAGAGGCCGCGGGCGTCGGAGCCGGCGGCGGCGGTGCGGACGCAGATCTCGGCGACGGCGGCCCGGTCGGTGTCGCGGTAGAGGCGGATCACGGGGGTCATCATGCCGCAGGGGTGTCGTCCACCGGAGCGGACGACACCCCTGCGGGGACGGGCACGCGGCGGGTGCTGCGCCTACTTCTTCTTCCGCGCGGTCGTGGTCTTGGCGGACGACGTCCTGGCCGCTGCCGTCTTCGCCGGCGCCTTCGATGCGGTCTTCGGCGCCGTCTTCGGTGCGGCCTTCGCGCCCGCGCTGCGGGTCGAGGTCGCCCGGGCGCCGGCTGCCGCCTTCTGCGCGGCGCCCTTCTCCGTGGTGGCACCCGCGGTCGAGAGCTCGCCGCCGGCGCTCTCCAGGTGGGCGCGGACGAACCAGTGGAACAGCTCGAGCTCGTGCAGGTGACCGATGAGGAGGTCGTTCGTCACGTCGTCGAGCGACTCGGTGTCCTTCGCCGCCTTCCGGTGCGCGGTGATCACGCCCTCGTAGACCTCGTCGAGCGCGCCGAGGTGCTCGATCGCGGACGCACGGCGGAGCGAGTAGTCGTCCCAGGTGCGGGCGGCGACGAGCGCGCCGGGGGTGCCGACGGGCGAGGTGCCGAGCGTCGCGATGCGCTCAGCGATGGCGTCGGTCATGGCGCGCACGGCGTCGACCTGCGGGTCGAGCATCTCGTGCACCGCGATGAAGTGCGGACCCACCACGTTCCAGTGCACGTGCTTGAGGGTCAGGTGGAGGTCGGTCAGGGAGTTCAGCCGCTCCTGCAGGATGGCGGCCACCTTCGCGCCCTGCTGCGGCGTGAGCGAGGGCACCGTGTAGCGCGGGGTGTTGCGGTCAGCCATCGGGAGGTCTCCGTCCTCGTCGGGGTCGGCGCGGCCGGGAGGTCAGCGCGCCTCGTCATCGTCACGCCGGACGGCGATCCACGCGAGCGCGGCGAGGGCCACGACCCCGAGGGCCACGAGCCAGGACACCTGGCGCCCCGCCAGCGCCCACGCCGCGCCCCCGACGGCGAGCGCGGCCGCGACGACGACGCCGTCGCGCGCCAGGCCGTGCCGCAGCGCCGCGAGCTCCACGCGGTCCGTCGCGGTCACGTGCGACGCCCACCACCCGAGGCGCGTCACGACGTACCCGAGCGGGGCGAGCCACAGCACGGCCGGGTCGAACGGCGCGGCGCCGGAGCCGAGCAGCTCGAGGGCCGCCGTCACGAGGGCGACGTGCGCGGGGGCCGGTCCCGGGCGGACCGCGGCCCAGACGGTGACGACGCCTGCGAGAAGGACGACCACCTCGGCGATCAGGTCCGTCCGCGCGCCCGCCGCGACCACGAGGGCGGCCACGGCGAGGACGAAGGCGACCCGGAGCACCACGCCGGGCAGCCGGCGTCCCAGCTCGACGCCGACCACGGGCAGCGGGCGCCCCGTCTCGTACCGCGACCGCCACCAGGCCCGGACCCGGGCGGGCAGGGAGCGTCTCATCGCGCCCCCACCGCGCCCCGCCGGTGGCGCTCGTCGGCGCGGACCAGGGCCTCGAAGCGGAGGGCGGCGTCCTGGCGGGCGTCGCCTGCCCAGCGCACGATCGGCACGCCCTCGGCCGCCATGCGGCGCAGCCGGTCGTCCCGCTCGGCCCGGGTGACCCGCCACGCGAGCCGCATGTGCTCCTCGTGCGCCCCCCGGACGTCGGGCAGCGTGTCGACCAGGACGACGGGGTGCCCGACGGCGCGCCACGCCCGCACGAGCGCGAGCGGCTCGTCGTCGAGCGCGGTGCTGAACAGGTACACGACGGCGTCCGCGGGGACCTGCGGCGCGCGCAGCCGCCGGGCGGGGGAGCCGACCGGGCTGCTCAGCGCGAGCGCGTGCAGGACGCGGCGCAGCTGTCGGCGGCCCGCGGCGGGCAGGAGCGGGCGACGGCGCCGGCCGAGGTCGTCCACCCCGACGCGGTCGCCGGCGGCGACGAGCGCGCCGGCCACGGACGCGGCGGCGTGCCGGGCGAGGTCGAGGGACGTCGGCTCGTCGACGCGCTGCAGGCCGGTGCCGCGCCAGGTGCGCAGGTCGGGGCCGACGTCGTCGCGCGAGTCGACGACGAGCACCGCGGTCGCCTCGGCCGTGGCGTAGGTGCGCCGGACGTACAGGGTGGACAGGTCGGGCGAGCGCCGCGCGCTGGTGTGCCAGTCGATGCGACGCAGCCGGTCGCCGGGCGCGAAGGGGTGCACGTCGCGCAGCTCGTCGCCGTCGCCGAGCCGCCGGGAGGTGTGCGGACCGGTGAGCCCTCGCAGGCGGCGGGGCACGGGCACGCGACCGAGCGGCATCGCCGTGGGGAGCACGAGCCGGTCGGGCGCGGTGACGGAGACGGGGTCCTCGGTCGTCGCTCCGCCGGCGCCGTAGCCGCGTGCGTCGACGTGGAAGGTGCGCTGCGGGCCGGTGCGCACGGTGCTCAGGGTGAGGGGCAGGTCGCGCGGGCCGGCGGCGACCACGACCCCGGCCGTGCGGTGCCCGGGCGCGGAGACCCGCGCGTGCACCAGCTCCGTCCCGGGTGCCGGGTCGAGGCGCAGGACGGCGGTGAGCTCCCCGGGCGCGGCGGCGGCCGAGGTCGGGACGATCACGACACCGGTGCCCCGTCGCGGTGCGCCCGAGCGCCATGACCCGGGTCGGCCGGCCCACAGCGCGCCGAGGAGCGGGGCCACGCCGAGCAGGGCGACGTCGGCCCGGCCCGCCAGCAGTCCCAGGCCGAGCACGAGCACCCCGGTGCCGAGCCCGGCGGCGGCCTGAGGGCTGCGTCGCCAGACGGCCGCGGCCGCCCTCGTGGTGGTGGGCCCGCTCATGCGCTCGTCACCCCCGCCGGCCCACCGTGGCGGGCCCGGGCACGGAGCCGAGGAGCTCGGAGACGACGTCCTGGGCGCGGACCGCCGACGCCCACGCGGTCGGCGTGAGGGTGAGGCGGTGCGCGAGCACCGGGACCGCGACCCGCTTGACGTCCTCGGGCAGCACGAAGTCGCGGCCGTCGAGGACGGCGACCGCGCGGGCCAGGAGCAGGAGGTTCTGCGAGCCGCGGGGCGAGGCGCCCACCTCGAGCGCCCCGTGGGTGCGCGTGGCGGCGGCGATGTCGACGCAGTAGCCCGCGACGTCGGGGTCCACCTCGGTCGTCTCGACGCCGGCCTGCATGGCGAGGACGGTCGCGGCGTCGACGACGGGTCGCACGGGGGCCGCCTCCTCGCGCCGCGCGACGCGGCGCAGCAGCACGTCCCGCTCCTGGGCCCGGTCCGGGTAGCCGACCTCGAGCCGGACCATGAACCGGTCGAGCTGCGCCTCCGGGAGCGGGTAGGTGCCCTCGTACTCCACGGGGTTGGAGGTGGCCATGACGTGGAACGGGCGCGGCAGGGGCCGGCTGGCGCCGTCGACCGACACCTGCCGCTCCGCCATCGCCTCGAGCAGCGCGGACTGCGTCTTCGGCGGCGTGCGGTTGACCTCGTCCGCGAGGAAGAGCCCGGTGAACACCGGGCCGGGGCGGAAGACGAACTCGCGGCTCGCGGGGTCGAACACCGACGAGCCCGTGATGTCGCTGGGCAGCAGGTCAGGGGTGCACTGGAGCCGCGCGAAGTCGAGGCCGAGGGCGGTGGCCAGCGAGCGTGCGGCGAGCGTCTTGCCGAGCCCGGGCACGTCCTCGAAGAGCACGTGCCCGCCCGCGAGCACGGTGGCCAGGGCGAGCTCGAGGGTGCCGCGCATGCCGACGACGGCCGTCCCGACCTCGTCCAGGACGCGCCGGCCCTGGGCCGCGACCTCGGCGACGGGGAGGGGGTGCACCGGAGTCCTCGGCGTGGGGGCGTCGGGCGGGTCGACGGTCATCTCGGGGGCCTTCCTGCGGGACGGTCGGGGGACGGGGAGGGTGACGGAGCGGTGGCGGGAGCGGTGGTCGTCGGCACCGTGTCGATCGCGTCGAGCCAGCGGTGCACGTCGACCCTGCTCACCGCGCGGCGGGCGACCAGCCCGTCGACGACGTCGGTGCCGAGGAGCTGCGCGGCCGCCTCGGGGCCGCCGGGCGCGGCGAGGTCGACGCCACGCTCGGCGAGCCGTGCCGCCGCGAGGTCCCGGACCCGGCGCAGCACGCGGTCGCCGACGGCGCCGCTGCGGGTGAACGTGGCCCAGCCCAGCTCGCTGACGTCGTTCCGCGCGCCCTCGCGGCGGTCCTGGATGACGTCCGGCCACGGGGCCTCGTCGCCGTCGTCGAGGCGTCGCCACAGCGCGACGGCCGTCGCGGCCACGACGACGAGCAGCGCGGCGTGCAGCGGGTCGAGCACGCCCGTGAGGATGAGCGCCGCGCAGGCCGCGAGCGCCGGGAGGCCGACGACGAGGAGGGCGCGCAGCGGCGTGGGACGCGGCGGTCGGGTGGGGGTCATGCGTGCGGGGCGGGGTCGAGGGCGCGAGCGATGCGGGAGAGGGCGGTGCGGGCGGCGTGGACGTCGTCGGGGTGCACGGGCCGGTCGGTGAACCGGGCGTGCTGGTAGAGGCGGCGGAGGGTGTCCACGTCGGGGGCGGGGACGGCGCGGCCGTCCTGGCGGCGGGTGGTGAGGAGCCGTGCGGTGAACTCGGTGGCGGTCTGCGCGGGGTCGCGCCGGGTGCCGTGGCGGGCGGCGGCGTCCTCCAGGGCGACCCAGGCGGCGACGACGGCGTCGTGCGGGGTGGCGGCGTCGTCGATGCGGGCGAGGGCGGTCGCGACGGCGTCCTGGAGCTCGGGCAGGGAGAGGTCGGCCATGGTGGCGGTGGTGGCGTGGCCGGGTGCGAGGCCGTCGGCGTCGTCGTCCTCGGGGGTGGCGAGGGCGCGGACGACGCGGCGGGCGAGGAGCCACAGGAGGACGGCGACGAGGAGGGCGCCGGCGACGGAGAGGGCGACGACGATCCAGGTGATGACGTCGTAGGAGGGCGGGGGTTGGTCGCCGGGGACGATCTCGCCGGGCATCTGGGGCTGGACGGGGTCGGAGGCCGCGGGCTGAGGGAGGGCGACGTCGGGGAGCCGGAAGCGCCAGGGGGTGGCGGTGGCGGCGCCGAGCACGACGAGGAGGGCGAGCGCGGCCCCGGCGAGGGGTGCGAGGGCGCGGCGTGCCGCGTGCCGGGTCCGCGTCGGTGGGGCCATGCGCCGACGCTATCGGGTGGCGGGGTCCTCGTGGGTGAGGTGCTCGTGGGTGAGGTGCTCGGCGTGCATGCCGGCGACGGCGGCGGCGACGAAGGCGGCGGGGTCGCCGTCGAGGGAGCGGCCCATGGTGGACAGGCGGGCGGGGGAGCCGCGCAGGGCGTCGAGGAGGGCGGTGTCGGCGGGGACGTCGACGAGGCGGTGCCGGGGGGGGAGGGTGCCGGCCTGGTCGCGGACCTGGCGGGTGAGCTCGGTGCCCCACGGGGCCAGGGACTCGAGGTCGCCGGTGGGGTCGGGGACGGGGACGTCGGCGGCCGCGAGCGCCACGCGCCCGTAGGCGGTGAGGCTGTGGTGGGAGACGCCGCGGTGGCGGTCGCGGGGGTCGGCGCCGGAGACGCGCAGGGAGGCGACGGGGCGGCCGCCGAGGGCGGCGGCGGCGTTGACGGCCTCTCCGGCGGCGACGCCGGAGAAGCCCCACCGGGTGCCGGTGCCGAGGTTGCCGGGGCCTTGGGCGAGGACGACGAGGTCGGCGCCCGTGACGTGGCGGGCGGCGAGGAGGCCGGTGTGCACGGTGACGGCCTCGAGGTCGCCGCCGAAGGCCTGCCCGACGGTGACGGTGGTGTGGAGCCAGCCGGCGTCGCGGAGGGTGGCGACGGTGCGGGAGAACGCGGCGGGCAGGGCGCCGCCGTCGGTCATCACGTAGGCGACGCGGGGGTGGGGCCGGCCGGCGAGGTCGGCGGCGTGGCGGGCGCCGGCGACGACGGCGGGCAGGGCGGAGTGCAGGTCGGCGACGACGACGGGGAGGCCCGCGAGGTCGTCGGCGTCGCGGAGGGTGTCGTGGTGGGCGGACTCCTGCTCGTCGACGCCGAGGACCATGGCCTGCAGGGGGGTGTAGCGCGCCTTGACGAGGTGGCCGGGGCCGGCGTGGGGGTCGGCGGGCAGGGCGGTGGCGTCCCCGGCGGGGCCGACGACGAGGGCGTACCCGCCGGTGCCGAGGCCGCGGGCGAGCGCGGAGACGTTGAGGAGCAGGCGGTCGCCGACGTCCGGGTCTCCGACGAGGGTCGTGTAGGCGAGGCCGCGGACCTCCCAGGGCGCGGTGGTGAGGTCGCGCGAGGGCAGGGGGGTGTCGAGGCGGAGGGTGACCTCGCGGGCACCGGTCCAGCCGGCGCCGCGGGCCGTGACGGTGCCGGTGCGCCAGGTGACGTGCCCGGTGGGCGCGTCGTCCCGGGCGTCGCGGGGCGTGCGGGGCTGGGGCTGGTTCGGCGCTGTCGTCACCCACGAGAGGCTACCGGCGACTAGGTTGGTGCCGATGCCTGCGAACCCCGTGGAACCGGCCTCCGGCCCGCCCGTCGCCGCGCCGTCCGACCCTGCGCCGTCGTCGCGGGGCACCCCGCCGGCCGAGCGTCTGCTGAACCTCGTCATCGCGCTGGTGAACACGAGCGCGTCGATGACCAAGCAGCAGGTGCGCGCGGGGGTGGCGGGGTACGGCGACGCGCCGTCGACGGAGGCGTTCGAGCGGATGTTCGAGCGCGACAAGGACACGCTGCGGGCGCTCGGCATCCCGATCGTCACGGTGGACGCGGGCGGGCACAGCGACGAGGTCGGGTACCGGATCGACAACGACGCGTACGCGCTGGGCGCGGTGGACCTGACGCCGGCGGAGCTGGGCGTGGTGGCGCTGGCGGCGCAGCTGTGGTCGGACAAGACGCTGCGCACGGACATGTCGCGCGCGATGACGAAGCTGCGGGCGGCGGGCGCGGGAGAGGTCGCGGGGGACGCGGTGGCCGGGCTGGCGCCGCGGGTGCGGGCGGCGGGCGACGCGTACGTGCCGCTCCTGGAGGCGGTCTCGGAGCGGCGGGACGTGTCGTTCCGGTACCGGGCCGCGAGCACGGGGCAGGAGCTGACGCGGCACGTGGAGCCGTGGCGGATCGCGGCGCGGGGCAGCGGCTGGTACCTGGTGGGCTTCGACCGGGCGCGCGGCGCGGCGCGGGTCTTCCGGCTGTCGCGGATCTCGGGCAAGGTGCGCGTGGGGTCGCAGGCGGGCGCGTTCGACGTGCCCGAGGCGGTGGACGTGGACGCCATGCTCGGGGAGCGGGTCGGGGCGCTGCAGCGGGCGCGGCTGGCCGTGGTGCCGGAGCGGGCGCAGGCGCTGCGGGCGCGCGCGGTGCCCGCGACCGACGGCGGTGACGCTGCCGACCATGAGAACGGTGGCGACGGCGGGCGGCGGGGCGGCCGCCGCGACGGGCGGGACCTGCTGGAGGTCGAGTTCCGCAGCCTGTCGGCGTTCGCGGACGAGGTGGCGGGGTACGGACCTGCGGTCGTGGTGCTGGAGCCGCCGCAGCTGCGCGCGGACGTGCTGCGCCGCCTGGAGGCGGCCGCGGGGCTCGACGCCGCCGGCGCCGCGGGCGACGCGGGCGACGCGGGCTCGGCCGGCGGGGTGACGGACACGGCGGGGGAGACGACGGATGGCTGAGCGGGCGGACGACCGGCTGGTGCGGCTGCTGGGGCTGGTGGCGTTCCTCGACGGTGCGGGGCCGGTGCGGGTGGAGGAGCTCGCGGACCGCTTCGGCGTGACGCCGCGCCAGGTGCGCGAGGACGTGGACGCGCTGTGGGTGTCCGGCACCCCCGGGTACATGCCGGACGACCTCATCGACTTCGACGCGTTCTCGCTGGAGGACGGCGTCGTGACCCTCACGCAGGCGCGCGGCATGACCCGCCCGCTGCGGCTCGGCACCCGGGAGGCCGTGGCGCTCGTCGCCGCGCTGCGCGCGATGCACGCCTCGCCCGCGGTGCAGGCGGACCGGCGGCGGGCCGCCGTCGTCGCCTCCGCCCTGGACAAGCTGACCGCCGCGACCGGCGAGGCCGCGGGGGCCGTCGACGTCCAGCTCGAGGGCGACGGGGACCCGCAGGTGGTCGCCGCCGTCACGACCGCGCTCGCCGAGGGCCGCCGCCTGCACCTGCGCTACGTCAACGCCGCCGACGTCACCACGGAGCGCGACGTCGACCCGCTGCGCCTGCTCACCCAGGACGGCGCCATGTACCTCGTGGGCTGGTGCCTGCGGGTGGACGGGCGCCGCACGTTCCGGGTGGACCGCATCCTCGACGCCCACGTGCTGGAGGAGCCGGTCGCCGAGCGCGACGTCGCCGTCGCGGGCGACCTGGGCGCCGACGTGTGGGCGTCCGTCGCGCACCGGGGCGCCCCGGCCGCGACGCTGCGGCTCGCGTCCGCGGCCCGGTGGGTCGCGGAGGAGGTGCCCGCCGAGTCGGTCCGCGACCTGCCCGACGGCACGGTCGAGGTGCGGCTGCGGGTCACGAACCCCGCATGGCTGCGGCGGCTCCTGCTGGCCAACGCGCCCGACGTCGTCGCCGTCGACCCGCCCGACGTGGCGCACGACGTCGCGCAGTCCGCCCGGGCCGCGCTCGCCGCGTACGCCTCGACCACCGCGGACGGGCCCGGCGGCAGCGTGTCCGGCACCGACGAGACCAGCTCCGACGAGACCGTAGGCTGACCGGCATGTGGGGCTGGATCTGGGCGGGGCTCGTCGTCGCGACCCTCGTGGGCGCTTTCTTCCTCGGACGCCACCTGTGGCGCACCGGTGTGCGTGCCCTGCGCGAGGCGTCCCGCGCCGGGGAGGTGCTCGGGTCCGCCGCCGACCGCATCTCCGCCGCCGTCGCCGAGGCGGAGGCGCACCGCGTCGACACGTCGCCCACGCTCTTCGACGACCCGGTCGTGCTGCGCGAGCGCGTGGCCGAGCGCCGCCGCCTCACGGCCGAGCGGGCCGCGGCACGCCGCGAGCGCCGGGCCGCGACGTGGCGCCGGTGGCAGGACGAGAGCTGGCTCGCCGCCCGCACCGCCGACAAGGCCGCGCACGCCGACCTGAGGTCCCGCACCCGGGCGCGGAGGCGCTAGCCCCGGCCACGGGGGCTACGCTCGCCGGCGTCCCCGGCGTCCCCGGCGTCGGACATCGACCGGGCGGCCGGGACGGCCCGCGCGGCCCAGGCCGACTGGGCGGGGCGACCCGCCGAGGAGCGGGCCGCCGTGCTGCGGCGGGCGGCCGTGCTGGACGAGGCGGGCCTGCCGGCCGGGGTGCTCGGGGTCGGCGCCCCGGGCACCGGCGCCCGGTTCGGCGGCCACGACGCCGACGTGGAGGCCCTCACCGAGACGCAGTGGGTGACGGTGCAGCCCCGGGTGCAGGGCTCTCCGTTCTGACCGGATCCGCCGGTCGGAGCGCCGATCGGGCCGTGTCGTCACCCGAACGTCACCTCCGCGACCCCGGGGACCCACTAGGGTTGACCCCGACACACCCCCGCTCACGGGCGGACGAGAACGAGGAGCCACTCTCATGGGCATGCTCAAGCCCTGGCACATCATCGTGCTGGTGGTCGTGATCCTGCTGCTGTTCGGGGCGCGCAGGCTCCCTGACCTGGCGCGCAGCGTCGGCCAGTCGCTGAAGATCTTCAAGAAGGAGGTCAAGGACCTCACGGACGACGGCAAGCTCAACGACTCGAACGAGCCGCCGGCCGACACCACGTCGCCGTCCACCGGCACCGCGTCCTCCTCGACGACGTCGTCGACCGCGACGAGCACGGGCGACGGCGAGCAGATCCCGGGTCTCATCGACCCGAAGCAGCCGCGGGCGTAGTCGGTGCCCGGAGACACCCGGGACCCTGAGGGGCGCATGCCCCTGCGCGAGCACCTGCTGGAGCTGCGCAAGCGGCTCTTCCTCGCCGCGTGCGGCCTCGTCGTGGGTGCGGCCGCCGGATGGGTCCTGTACGAACCGCTGCTCGCCGCGCTCCAGGCGCCCCTGAAGGTCGCCGCGCTCGAGCAGGGCAAGACGATCGCGCTCAACTTCACGGGCATGGCGTCGGCGCTCGACATGAAGATCAAGGTCTCGCTCTTCCTCGGCGTCATCGTGACGTGCCCGTGGTGGCTCTACCAGCTGTGGGCCTTCGTGACCCCGGGGCTGACGAGGCGGGAGAAGGGGTACGCCTACGGGTTCCTCGGTGCCGCGGTGCCTCTCTTCCTCGGCGGCGCCGCGCTCGCCTGGTGGGTGCTCCCGCACGCCGTGGACATCCTCGCGGGTTTCGTCCCCGACGGGGCGGTGAACTTCACCGACGCGCAGGGGTACCTCAGTTTCGTCATGCGCCTCGTGCTGGCGTTCGGCATCGCGTTCGTGTCGCCCGTGTTCCTCGTCGGCCTGAACATGGCCGGCGTGCTGCGGCACGAGGTCCTCGCCAAGGGCTGGCGGTGGGCGGTGCTCGTCGCGTTCGTGTTCGCGGCCGTGATGACGCCGACGCCCGACGCGCTGACGATGATCTTCGTGGCCCTGCCGATCTGCGTGCTGTACTTCGGCGCCCTCGGGCTGTGCGTGCTGCACGACCGGCGCGTCGACAAGCGCAGGGTCGCCCCCACTGTCTGAGCGGGACCGGTCGCGGCGAGGTCCGGCCGGGGCGAGCCGTCCGCTGCGCCTCGGCGTGGTCGTGAACCCCACCGCGGGCAAGGGGCGGGCCGCGTACGCCGGCGAGGGCGTGCTCGCCGGGCTTCGCCGGGCCGGGCACGACGTCGTCGACCTGTCCGGCCCGCACGCGGACGCCGCGCTCGCGCGGGCGCGCGCCGCCGTGGACGCGCCCGGCAGGCCCGTCGACGCGCTCGTCGTCGTGGGCGGCGACGGGATGGTGCACCTCGGGGCGCAGGCCGTCGCAGGGACCGAGGTCCCGCTCGGGATCGTGCCCGTGGGCACCGGCAACGACTTCGCGGCCACGCTCGGGCTGCCCGTGCGCGACCCCGCGGCGGCGGGCGCCGCACTCTGCCGGGCACTGGACGCCGGCCCCGCCGGACGTCGCCCCGTCGACGCGGCGCTCGTCACCGGCCCCGGCCTCGCCCCGGGCACCGGCGCCGGCCCCCGCTGGGTGGCCGGCGCCGTCTCGGCCGGGCTCGACGCCGCGGTGAACGCGCGCGCCAACCTGCTGCGGCACCCGCGCGGCAGCGCCCGGTACACCGTGGCCGCGGCGCTCGAGCTGGTGCGCTACCGGCCCTGGTCGTACCGGCTCACCTTCGACGGCGCCGTGGACCGGGTGACGACCGGTGCAGCGGCGACCGACGCCGCGGCGACCGACGCCGGTACCGGGCTGCGGCTGCGGCCCGGCCCGGCCGGCACCGCGACGTGGACGGGCCGTGCGGCGCTCGTCACCGCGGCCAACGGCCCGCAGATCGGCGGCGGCATCCGCGTCGCCCCGTCGGCGTCCCTCGACGACGGCCTGCTGGACGTGCTGGTCGCCACCGACCTGTCGAGGGCGGGCGCCCTCGCCGTCTTCCCGAGCATGTTCACCGGCGGCCACGTGCGCCGCCGCAAGGTGCACGTCGTGCGGGCGCGCGCCGTGACGATCGAGCCCGGGCCGGAGGCCTGGGTCGCGGGCGAGCGACCCCTGCCGGTCGCGCACGCGGACGGCGAGCGCCTCGGGGCCCTGCCGCTGCGCGTCGAGGTGCGGGCCCGCGCACTGCAGGTCCTGGTCGAGCCCCGCTGACGCGTGTGCCGAGCTGTGTGCCGAGCTGTCGGGCACAGGCGTCGCCGGAGTGCCCCGTGCGTCGGACAGCACCCGGCCCGGGACGCGGCCGGCACCGCAGGACGAGGGGTCGGTTCCGGCGCCTAGGCTGACGGTATGACCGCCCACCCCCGCCCCGACGCCGGCCAGGACGTCCTCAGCCCGGCCGAGCGGTACGCCGCCTCCCGGTCCCGCAGCGCCCGCGACAAGGCCGACGCCGAGGGTGAGCTGCGACTGTTCCGTCAGGTGGTCGGGTTCGAGCTCGACCCGTTCCAGGTGGACGCCTGCGTCGCGCTCGAGGAGGGCCGCGGCGTCCTGGTCGCCGCCCCCACGGGCGCGGGCAAGACGGTCGTGGGGGAGTTCGCCGTCCACCTCGCGCTCGCGCGCGGCGGCAAGGCGTTCTACACGACGCCGATCAAGGCGCTGAGCAACCAGAAGTACACCGACCTGGTCGCCCGGCACGGGGTCGCGAACGTCGGCCTGCTCACCGGGGACACGTCCATCAACGCTGGCGCGCCCGTGGTCGTCATGACCACCGAGGTGCTGCGCAACATGCTCTACGCGGGGTCGTCCGCCCTCGACGGGCTGGCGTACGTCGTCATGGACGAGGTGCACTACCTCGCCGACCGGTTCCGCGGCCCGGTGTGGGAGGAGGTCATCATCCACCTGCCCGACCACGTGCAGCTCGTGTCCCTGTCCGCGACGGTGTCGAACGCGGAGGAGTTCGGCGACTGGCTCGCCACCGTCCGCGGCGACACGGCCGTGGTGGTCAGCGAGCGCCGGCCGGTGCCGCTGTGGCAGCACGTGGTCGTCTCGGCCCCCGAGCCGCGCGGCGTGCCGCGCCTCATGGACCTGTACGCGGGGCACGTCGACCCGACGGACCCGGGCACGAACCCGCCGATCAACCCCGACCTGCAGGCGATGTTCCGCGTCGCGGCGCGGGCGGAGTCCTCGCACGGCCGGCACGGGCACCGGGGCCGGGGCGACCGCGGCTACCGGGGTCGCGGCGGCAACCGGCCGGGCGCCGGCGGGCCGGTGGCGCACCGCCGCACGCCGCCGCGGTTCGCCGTCGTGGACTCCCTCGACGCGGACGCCCTGCTGCCCGCGATCTACTTCATCTTCTCCCGCGCCGGGTGCGACGGGGCGGTGCAGCAGTGCCTGCGCGCCGGCCTGCGGCTGACGAACGGGGAGGAGGAGGCGCAGATCCGGCGGGTGGTGGAGGAGCGCACCGCCACGATCCCCACCGAGGACCTCGACGTGCTCGGGTACTGGTCGTGGGCCGAGTCCCTGTCGCGCGGGATCGCTGCGCACCACGCGGGCATGCTGCCGGTGTTCAAGGAGACCGTGGAGGAGCTGTTCTCCCGCGGCCTGGTGAAGGTCGTCTTCGCCACCGAGACGCTGGCGCTGGGCATCAACATGCCCGCCCGCTCGGTGGTGCTGGAGAAGCTGGTGAAGTGGGACGGCACCGCCCACCAGCCGGTGACGCCGGGGGAGTACACCCAGCTCACCGGCCGCGCCGGCCGGCGCGGGATCGACATCGAGGGGCACGCCGTCGTCGTCGACCACACGGGCCTGGACCCGGTGGCCCTGGCAGGGCTCGCGTCCAAGCGGCTGTACCCGCTGCGCTCCAGCTTCCGGCCCACGTACAACATGGCGGTCAACCTGGTGGGCCAGGTGGGTCGCGAGCGGGCCCGCGACGTGCTGGAGACGAGCTTCGCGCAGTTCCAGGCCGACCGCGGCGTGGTGGGACTGGCGAAGCAGGCGCAGGCGCACGCGGAAGCGATGGAGGGGTACGCCGAGGCGATGGCGTGCGACCGGGGCGACTTCGCCGAGTACATGGGCCTGCGGCGGGCCATCAAGGACCGGGAGAAGGAGCTGTCGCGCGCGGTGTCCGGGGCCCGGCGGGCCGACGCGGTCGCGTCGTTCGAGAAGCTGCGGCGCGGGGACGTCGTCGAGGTGCCGTCGGGGCGGCGGCGCGGGTACGTCGTCATCCTGGACCCGGGCCGCGACGACCGCGGCTTCGACGGGCCGCGGCCGACCGTGCTCACCCAGGAGAAGCAGGTCAAGAAGCTCACCCTCGCGGACGCGCCGGGCGGCGTGCAGGTGGTGACGACCGTGCGCATCCCGAAGGGGTTCAACCCGCGCCGCCCCGACCAGCGGCGCGACCTGGCCTCGAGCCTGCGCAACGCGCTCGGGGCGTTCTCGGGCGACGGCGGGACCGGCCGGCACCCGGGCGCCCGGCGCGGCGCGTCGGCGGGCGGGCACCAGGACGGTCGCACGGGCGGGCACCGGGGCGGGCACGGCGGGCGGCGCTCGGACGCGGCGTCCGACGCCGAGCTGCAGCGCCTGCGCGACGCGCTGCGCGCGCACCCGTGCCACGGCTGCCCGGAGCGCGACGACCACGCCCGCTGGGCGGAGCGGTGGGAGCGGCTGCGCGCCGAGCACGAGCAGCTGGTGCGCCGGGTCGAGGGGCGCACCGGGTCGATCGCGCGCACGTTCGACCGCACCTGCGACGTCCTCGAGCGGCTCGGCTACCTGGCACGCGCCGACGACGCCACCTCGACACCCCCCGACGGCGGGACGCCGGGCACCCTGGCGGTCACGGACGACGGGCGGTGGCTGGGTCGCCTGTACGCGGAGGACGACCTGCTGCTCGCGGAGTGCCTGCGCCGCGGGATCTGGGACGACCTGGACGCGCCCGGCCTGGCGGCGGCGGTGTCGACGGTCGTGTACTCGGGGCGCCGTGAGGAGGCGTCCGAGCCGTTCGTGCCGGGCGGGCCGCACGGGCGGCTCGCCCGCGCTCTGGACGCCACCACGCGGGCCTGGTCCGAGGTCACCGACCTCGAGGCGGCGCACCGCCTGGAGGCGACGGGCCCCCTGGACCTGGGCCTGGTGGCACCGGTGCACCGGTGGGCGTCGGGGAAGAACCTCGACGCGGTGCTGCGCGGCACGGACGTGGCGGCGGGGGACTTCGTGCGCTGGTGCAAGCAGGTGCTCGACGTGCTGGACCAGCTGGCCAAGGCGGCTCCGCGTCCCGCCTTGCGGGCCACGGCTCGCAAGGCGCAGACCGCCGTGCTGCGCGGCGTCGTCGCCTACTCCAGCGTGTGACGGGCGGCGGTCGCGCGCGTCGCCGGGTGCGGGGCCAGGTGTGAGGCCAGGTGTGAGGAATCCGTGCGGCAGGTGTGGGGGTGCGGTGGGCAGCGGTGCCATAGAGTGCAGGCCGTGACGTCCACCCTGTATCGCAACGGAGTCGTCCACTCGCCCGCGGACCCGTTCGCCGAGGCCCTGCTCGTCGACGACGGCGTCGTGACCTGGCTCGGCGCGGAGGACACCGCCGCCGGGCTCGCGGCCCGCGCCGACCGCGTCATCGACCTGGACGGCGCGCTTGTGGCGCCCGGGTTCGTCGACGCGCACGTCCACCTGCTGGAGACCGGCCTCGCGGCCGAGTCGGTCGACCTCACCGCGTCGGGCGGGGCGACGTCGCTCGCGGCGGCGCTCGACGCCCTCGCCCGCGGCGCTCGCGAGCTCGACGCCGCGGACCCGGGCGGCGAGGAGGTGCTGCTCGCGTTCGGGTGGGACGAGCAGACCTGGCCGGAGCGGCGCGCCCCCACGGCGGACGAGCTCGACGCGGCCTGCGGCGGGCGGCGCGTGTACGCGGCGCGGGTCGACGGTCACTCCGCCGTCGTGTCCGGGTCCTTCGCCCGCGCGGTGGGCATCGACCGCACGCCCGGCTGGGAGGCGTCGGGGATGGTGACGTCGGACGCCCACCACGCGGCGGCGGCCGCGGTCCGCCAGGTCTCGCCCGCGCGCCGGACGCGCGCCTACCGGCGCGCCCTCGCCGACGCCGCCGCCCGCGGCATCGTGGGCGTGCACGAGATGAGCGAGCCCACCATGGACACCCGCGAGGGCCTGGCCGAGCTGGTCGGGCTCACCGCGGACCCGGCGGGCGGGCTGCCGCACGTCGTCGCCTACCGGGGCGAGCTGTGCGCGACGGCGGACGACGCGCGGCAGATGCTCGCCGAGCTGCCGTTCCTCACCGGCATCGCCGGCGACCTGTGCGCGGACGGGTCGATCGGCTCCCGCACCGCGGCGCTGCGCCACCCCTACAGCGACCTGCTCGCCGCACCGGGCGGCGCCGAGCCCACGGGCCGCCTCTTCCTCACGGGCGAGGACATCGCCGCGCACCTGGCCGCCTGCTCGACCGCCGGCACCCAGGGCGGGTTCCACGTCATCGGCGACCGCGCCATGGACGAGGTGGTGCGCGGGCTGGAGCTCGCCGCCACCGAGCACGGCACGAGCCTGCTGCGCTCGGGCCACCACCGCCTCGAGCACGCCCTGTTCGTGGACGCGTCCGCCCTGGCCGCGCTGCTGCTGTACGGGGTGGCGCTGTCCGTGCAGCCCGCGTTCGACGCCGCCTGGGGCGGCAGCCTCGGCATGTACGCGGCCCGGCTCGGGCCGGGGCGCGCGTCGACCCTGTCCCCGTTCGCCGACCTCGCCGGGGCGGGCGTGCCGCTCGCGTTCGGCTCAGACACCCCGGTGACGCCGCTCGACCCGTGGCAGGCGGTGCGCGCCACCCTCACCCACGAGGACACCATGCAGCGCATCTCCGCGCGGGCCGCGTTCCGCGCCCACACCCGCGGCGGGTGGCGGCTCGCCGGGATGGACCACACCGGCGCGGGCGAGCTGCGCGTCGGCGCGCCCGCGCACCTGGCCGTCTGGCGTGCGGACACCCTGTCCGTCCAGGCCCCCGGGGACCGCCTGTCGGCGTGGAACCCGGAGGCGCGCGCCGGCCAGCCGCTGCTGCCCGACCTGTCGGAGGGCGAGCCCGACCCCGTGTGCCTGCAGACCGTGCGCGACGGCGTCGTCCTGCACGACACCTTCGACTGACCCGGCAGTCCCATGCCCTCGAGGAAGCGACCCGGCGCGGCGACCACCCGGCTCCCGCGACGGATCGCCTGCTCGACGGGCTCCCGGCAGCCCGGCCGCGGCGCCGGGTCACGTACCCTGCGGGGGTGTTGCACGTGAGCCCGGGCCCGGTCGAGGAGCCCTCCGACGGGTCAGCCGCCCCCGGCGTCGACGACAGCCATCACGTCACCCGTGACGTCAGCCGTGACGAGGGTTCCACCCCGCGCCGGACGTCGCCCGCCGACCGGTGGGCGAGCCGTCCCGCGACCCTGCTGCTCGGCGTCGCGGCCGGGGCCGCGCTGTGGGCCTCGTTCCCGGACGTCGGGGCGTGGCCGCTGGCGTTCGTCGGCGTCGCCCTGCTGTTCGCCGCGCTGCGCCGCGACGGGCGCCGGGCCGCCGGCTGGAACTTCCTCGTCGGCCTCGTCGCCGGGCTGACGTTCTGGCTGCCGCACATCTGGTGGGCGAACTTCGCCACGGAAACCGTGCCGTGGGTGGCGCTGTCCGTGCTGGAGACGCTGTTCCTCGCCGCGTTCGGGTCGCTGTGGACGTGGGCGCGCCGCTGGGGCTGGGTGCGGCGGCACGCCGGCGCCCAGGCCGCCGTGTTCGCCGTCGTGTTCGTCGCGGTGGAGCAGTGGCGCTCCGAGATCCCGTTCGGCGGGTTCCCCTGGGGCCGCCTCGCGTGGGCGATGGCGGGCGCGCCGACCGGACGCGCCGCCTGGCTCGGCGGCACCACGCTGGTGTCCCTGCTGGTGGCCGCGGCGGGCGTGCTGCTCGCGCTCGCCGTCGGGCGCCTGCTGCGCACGCCGTGGCGCGACGCCCGACGCCGGGCGCGCTCGGCCGCGAGCGCCGCCGTGCTCGTCCTGGCCGCGGCCGTCCTGGTGACCGCGCCGCTGCTGCTGCCCCTGGCGCACGACCCGGGCACGCGCGAGGTGACGGACGCGGAGGACCCGGGCCGCGCGGGGACGGTGGTGGACGCGGGCACGGGCACCGCGGAGGCGGGCGTGCTGCGCGCCGGGGCGGTGCAGGGCAACGTGTCGGAGCCGGGGGAGGGGTCGTTCGCGAACCGGGCGGAGGTGCTGAACAACCACCTGGAGGGCACGTACGCGATCGCGGACGAGCAGGCGTCCGGCGCGTTCGGCGACCAGCCGGGCGACGCGGTCGACGTGGTGCTGTGGCCGGAGAACGGCTCGGACCTGGACCCGCAGACGACGCCGGAGGTGGGCGTGGCGATCGACGACGCGGCGCAGGCGGTGGGCGCGCCGATCCTCGTGGGCGCCCAGGAGTGGCCGGACACGGGCGGGCGGTACAACGTGGCCCTGCTGTGGGAGCCGGCGAAGGGCGTGACCCAGCGGTACGCGAAGCAGCACCCGGCGCCGTTCGGTGAGTACATCCCGATCCGCTCCTTCGTGCGGCTGTTCAGCGCCCAGGTGGACCGGGTGACGACGGACATGATCCCCGGCACCGAGCCCGCGGTGGTCGACCTGCCGGTGGACGGCGCGGCGATCGGGCGCGGCACCGGGCCGACGACGGTGCCGATGGCGACGGTGATCTGCTTCGAGGTGGCGTACGACGAGATCATCCGCGACGCCGTGCGGCGGGGCGCGCAGGTGCTGGTGGTGCCGACGAACAACGCGTCGTTCGGGTACACGGCGGAGTCGACGCAGCAGCTCGCGATGACGCGGCTGCAGGCGATCACGACGGGCCGGGCGGCGGTGCAGGTCTCGACGGTGGGCGTGAGCGGCGTCGTCGCCCCGGACGGGACCCTGGTGGCGCGCACGCAGCTCTTCACGGCCGACCACTGGGTGGCGGACCTGCCGCTGCGCACGGAGCTGACTCCGGCCTTGCGGGCCGGCTACTGGCCCGGCTGGGGGGTCGGCGCGGCGGCGGTCGTGCTCGTCGTCGGCGGGATCGTGTCCGCGGTGCGCGCCCGGCGGCGCTGACACCCGCCGAGCAGGCACGACGGGGACGACGAAGGGCGGGCACCCGGTGGGGTGCCCGCCCTTCGTGCGGTCTGAGCGTGTCGCGTGTCAGGCGCTGCGGCGCAGCTTGCCGGCGCGCAGCAGCTCGAGGCGCTCGTCGAGGAGCTCCTCCAGCTCGGCGACGGTGCGGCGCTCGAGCAGCATGTCCCAGTGGGTGCGCTGCGGCTTGCCGGGCTTCACCTCGGGGCGCTCGGCGTCGCGCAGGAGCGCCTCCTCGCCGCACCGGCACTCCCACACCGGCGGCACCTCGGCCTCGGTGGAGAAGGGCAGGATGATGGTGTGGCCGTTGGGGCAGTCGTAGTGCGCCTGGAACCGGGGGGCGAAGTCGACGCCCTCGTCGGACTCCATGCTCTTGCTGCCGATGCTCATGCCGCGCAGGGACCGGTCGGGCATGTCGTCCTCCTGGAGGTCGGTGGGAAGGGGCCTGAGGTTCCAACGCGGCCCTGCCGGGGGTTGTTCCGGCGGTCCGTGAAGGTCCCGTGAAGCACGGTCCACACCGGAGCCACCGACCGGGAGAGCGGTCGGGCACAGTGGCGGGACGTGACGGTTGCACCCAGGCTGGCCAGTCGGCGCGCCGTGCGCAACTCGAGACCGCCCTGCGGGCACCCTTTGTGCGCGACGTCACCCGCCGGCCCGCGTGAGGGCCGGGAACAGCCGGGAACAACCGGGAGTGGTGCACGGTTCACCGCCATGTACATGCAAACGCATGAACCTGGGCCTCACGTCAGAGCCCAGCAGCAAGAGACCACGAACAGGGAGCGCAGCCGTGCAGTTCGGAATCTTCTCCGTCAGCGACGTCACCACCGACCCCACGACGGGCCACACCCCGGACGACACCGAGCGGGTGCGCAACATGCTCACCATCGCGCGGCACGCCGACGAGGCGGGCCTGGACGTCTTCGCCACGGGCGAGCACCACAACCCGCCGTTCGTGGCGTCGTCCCCCACGACGATGCTGGGCTACCTGGCCGGCGTCACGAAGCACATCACCCTGTCGACGGCGACCACGCTCATCACGACCAACGACCCGGTGCGCCTCGCCGAGGAGTACGCGATGCTCCAGGTCATCTCCGACGGGCGCATGGACCTCATGATGGGCCGCGGCAACACCGGCCCCGTGTACCCGTGGTTCGGGCAGGACATCCGCCAGGGCATCCCGCTCGCGATCGAGAACTACGCGCTGCTGCGCCGGCTGTGGACCGAGGACGTCGTGGACTGGGAGGGCAAGTTCCGCACCGCGCTGCAGGGCTTCACGTCCACGCCGCGCCCGCTGGACGGCGTGCCGCCGTTCGTGTGGCACGGCTCCATCCGCAGCCCCGAGATCGCCGAGCAGGCCGCGTTCTACGGCGACGGCTTCCTGCACAACAACATCTTCTGGCCCATGCACCACACCCGGCAGATGGTGCGGTTCTACCGGCAGCGCTTCGAGCACTACGGTCACGGGCGCGCGGACCAGGCGATCGTCGGCCTCGGCGGCCAGGTGTTCATGCGCAAGCGGTCGCAGGACGCGTGGAACGAGTTCCGGCCCTACTTCGACGAGGCGCCCGTGTACGGGCACGGCCCGTCGATGGAGGACTTCACGCGCGAGACGCCGCTGACGGTCGGCTCGCCGCAGCAGGTCATCGACCGGTACGCGTCGTTCGTCGACGAGGTGGGCTACTACCAGCGCCAGCTGTTCCTCGTGGACCACGCGGGCCTGCCGCTGAAGTCCGTGCTCGAGCAGATCGACCTGCTCGGCGAGGAGGTCGTGCCCGAGCTGCGCAAGATCGTCGAGGCCAAGCGCCCCGCGGACGACGTCCCGCTGAACCCGCCGACGCACGCCGAGCGCGTCGCCGCCGCCCGCGCCGCGGGCGAGGCGGGCGCCACCCACGTCGGCGACACCGCCGACCCGTACACCGGTACCGTTGCCGAGGGCACCCAGCCCGCCGCATCGCAGGAGGCACGCGCATGACCATGTCCTCGGGGCCCTCGGGCATCCACCCCACCCGCACCCTCGCCGTCGTGTCGGCGGGACTGTCCCAGCCCTCGTCGACGCGCCTGCTGGCCGACCGGCTCGCGGACGCCACCGTGCGGGAGCTGGAGGACGCCGGCCACACCGTGCGGGTGGAGACGATCGAGCTGCGCGACCTCGCGCACGCCGTCGTCGACGCGATGCTCACCCGGTTCCCGACCGGCGACCTGGCCCGGGCGCTGGAGACCGTGACGGGCGCGGACGGGCTCATCGCGGTCTCGCCCGTGTTCACGACGAGCTACTCGGGGCTGTTCAAGTCGTTCTGGGACGTCGTCGACCCCGACTCGGTGACCGGCATGCCGGTCCTGCTCGGGGCGACCGGCGGCACCGCCCGCCACTCCCTGGCGCTGGAGTACACGATGCGGCCGCTGTTCACGTACCTGCGCGCCGACGTCGTGCCGACCAGCGTGTTCGCCGCCACCGACGACTGGGCCGCGAGCGCCGACGACCCGGGCGCCGGCCTGCCGAGGCGGATCGCCCGCGCCGGGCGCGACCTGGCGCAGCGGGTGGCGCGCCGCGAGAACGACGGCCCGGTCGACCCGTTCGCCGCGACGCCGAGCTTCACGGAGCTCCTCGGCGGCAGCTGACACGACCCGGCGCGCACGGGCCCGGCCCGGGGTGCGGACGCCGTCGAAGGACGGCGTGACCACGCCCTAGGCTGGGCCCATGCGCGTTCTCGTCTCCGGCGGCGCCGGGTACATCGGCTCCCACACCGTCCTGTCCCTCGTCGCCTCCGGGCACGACGTCGTCGTGGTGGACGACTTCTCCAACAGCAAGCCCACGGTGATGGGCCGTCTGGAGTCCCTGTCCGGGGCGCACGTGCCGGTGCACGCGATCGACCTCACCGACGCGGAGAAGACCGACCGGCTGTTCGCGCACGAGAGGTTCGACGCCGTCGTGCACTTCGCCGGCTTCAAGGCCGTGGGCGAGTCGGTGGCCAAGCCGCTGGAGTACTACCGCAACAACCTCGACTCGACGCTGTCGCTGCTGGAGGCGATGCGCCGCCACGACGTGCCGCGCCTGGTGTTCTCCTCCTCGGCCACCGTGTACGGGGAGAAGGCGCCCGTGCCCTACCGCGAGGACTACGAGTACCTGTCGTCGTCGTCCCCGTACGGGCAGACGAAGGTGATGATCGAGCGCATCGCGGCCGACGCGGCGGTCGCGGTCGGCGGGCTCAAGGTCGCCTTGCTGCGCTACTTCAACCCGGTGGGCGCGCACCCGTCGGGCCGGATCGGGGAGGACCCGCAGGGGATCCCGAACAACCTCATGCCGTTCCTGGCGCAGGTCGCCGTCGGCAAGCGGGACAAGCTCGTGGTGTTCGGCGACGACTACCCGACCGCGGACGGCACGTGCGAGCGCGACTACCTGCACGTCGAGGACCTCGCCGCCGGGCACGTGGCCGCGCTGAACCACCTGGACGCGATGGCCGAGCCCGTGCGCGCCTTCAACCTCGGCACGGGCACCGGCACGTCCGTGCTGCAGATGCTGCACGCGTTCGAGCGGGCCGTGGGCCGCGAGCTGCCCTACGAGGTCGGGCCGCGCCGCGCGGGCGACCTCGCGGCTTTCTGGGCCGACCCCACGCGCGCGCAGACCGAGCTCGGCTGGCGCGCCGTCAAGACGATCGACGACATGTGCGCCGACACCTGGCGCTGGCAGTCCGAGAACCCGCAGGGCTACCCCGGCGCCTGAGCGTCCCGGGGAAGTCCCCGGCCTTGCGGCGGCCACGCCGCCGCGCCACGATGACCTCATGCAGGCCCCGACCCCCGACGACGCGAGGCAGCGCCCCCACCCGCGGTGGGACCCGGGCGCCCGCTACCGGCCGTCCGTGCTCGCCGGCCTGCCGTCCCTGAAGCCCGCGCCCTCCGCGCCGGCGCCCGCCACGAGCCGCCTCGCGGGGCGGCTGCGCCGCGGCCCCGCCACCCGCACGGCGGTGTTCGACCGCGACCTGTGGCACCCCGTGCAGCACGTGACCACGGGGCTGGTGCGCGTCGTCGGGCGCGCGCTCGGCCGCTGAGCGCGGCGGCGTGTCACGACGCGAGCTCGTCGTGCTCGGCACCGCGAGCATGGTGCCCACGCGCACCCGCAACCACAACGGGTACGTGCTGTTCTTCGACGACGCGGCGATCCTGTTCGACCCGGGGGAGGGCACGCAGCGACAGATGACGCTCGCGGGGGTGTCCGCCACCGACCTCACCCGCATCGCGATCACCCACCTGCACGGCGACCACTCCCTCGGCCTCGCGGGCGTCGTGCAGCGCCTGTCGGGGGACCAGGTGCGCCACACCGTGCCGATCTCGTTCGCCGCCTCCGGCGAGCCCTGGGTGCGCCACCTGCTCGACGCCAGCGCCTACGACCACCACGAGCGGGTCGCGCTGCAGCCCGTGGCCTTCCCCGTCGCGTCGCCCGGTCCGTCGCCCGGTCGGTCGCCCGGTCCGTCGCCCGTGGTGACGCTGCCCCGCGTGGACGGCGAGCGCGGCGCCGGCAGTGACACGAACGGCGCGCCGGTCCTCACCGCGCGGCCGCTGGACCACCGCGTCGACGCCGTCGGCTACCGCCTCGACGAGCCGGACGGGGTGTCCCTGGACCCGGCGGCGCTCGCGGCCGCGGGCGTCCCCGCCGGCCCGGCGGTGGGGCGGCTGCTGCGCGACGGCGTCCTCGTCCTCGACGACGGCCGCACCGTGCGCCGCGACGCCGTCTCCGTGGCGCGGCCCGGGCAGTCGGTCGCGTTCGTCATGGACACCCGCCTGTGCGACGCCGTCCTCGAGCTCGCCGACGGCGTCGACCTGCTCGTCGTCGAGTCGACGTTCCTGCACCGCGACGCCGAGCTGGCCGCCCGGTGGGCGCACCTCACGTGCCGGCAGGCCGCGATCGTCGCCGCGCGCGCCGGCGTGCGCCACCTCGTGCTCACGCACTTCTCCCAGCGCTACCGCGTGCCCGACGAGCTGCCCGACGAGTTCGAGCGCGAGGCCCGCGAGGTGTTCGACGGCGGCCTCACCGTCGCGGCAGACCTCGACCGGGTGCCCGTGCCGCCGCGCACCCGGCCTCGGTAGGCTCGCGGGATGCCTCCTGAGCCCCCGCCCCGTACGGGGCGCCTGCGCGTGGCGGACGGGAACGAGCTGTACTACGAGGCCGTGGGAGACCCCGACGGCCCGGCCGTGCTCTGGCTGCACGGCGGGCCCGGGAGCGGCGCCGGGACCGGCCACCGCCGCCGCATCGACCCGGCACGGCAGCAGGCGATCACGTTCGACCAGCGCGGCTGCGGCCGCAGCCGCCCGCTGGTCACCGAACGCCTCGACCTGCTGGACGAGAACACGACGGCCGCGCAGATCGAGGACGTCGAGGCCCTGCGCCGCCACCTGGGCGTCGACCGCTGGCTGGTGACCGGCGCGTCCTGGGGCAGCACCCTGGCGCTGGCGTACGCGCAGGCGTATCCCGAGCGCGTCACGGGGCTGGCCCTGTTCGCCGTCGTGACCACGTCGACGTCGGAGGTGGAGTGGGTCACCGAGGACATGGGGCGCGTGTTCCCGGAGGAGTGGGAGGTCTTCGCCGCGGCCGTGGACCGCGCGCCGGGCGAGCGCGTCGTGGACGCCTACGCCCGGGCGCTGCGCGACCCCGATGCGCGCGTGCGGGCGCGCGCCGCGGCGGCCTGGGGTCGCTGGGAGGACGTGCATGTCTCCCTCGGGCCCGGCTGGCGGTCGGACCCGCGCTGGCACACCTCCCCGTCCCGCGACGTGCTGGCCACCCTCGTCACCCACTACTGGTCGCACTCGGGCTTCGGCGGCGACGAGATCCTCGGGCGGATGGACCGCCTCCACGGCGTCCCGGGCGTTCTCGTCCACGGCCGCAGGGACGTCTCGAGCCCCGCCCGCACCGCCTGGGAGCTGCGCCGCGCGTGGCCCGGCAGCGAGCTGGTCGTCCTCGACGAGGGCCACGGCGGCCCGGAGTCGGTCGCTGCGCTCGAGCGGGCGATCGCCGCCCTCGCCCGCTGAGCGTGCCGCCTCGCGGCGCGACCGACCCTCCTGCGCGTGTCAGAGGACGGCGGCGACGTCCACGTGGTCGAGGGAGTGCGCCTCGGCCACGCCCGCGTTGGTGACGCGACCGTCGTGCACGTTGAGGCCGCGGGCCAGCGCCGGGTCGCGGCGCAGGGCCTCGCGCCAGCCGTGGTCCGCGAGCGCCACGGCGTACGGCAGCGTCACGTTCGTCAGCGCGTACGTGGAGGTGCGGGGCACGGCGCCGGGCATGTTCGCCACGCAGTAGAAGACCGTGTCGTGCACGGGGAACGTGGGGTCGGCGTGCGTCGTGGGGCGGGAGTCCTCGAAGCAGCCGCCCTGGTCGATCGCGATGTCCACGAGGACGGCGCCCGGCCGCATGCGCGCCACGACGTCGTTCGCCACCAGCACGGGCGCCTTGGCGCCGGGGACCAGGACGGCCCCGACCACCAGGTCGGCCTCGAGCACCGCCTCGGTGAGGGTGAGCCGGTTCGAGGCGAGGGTCTGCACGCGGCCGCCGAACTCCCGGTCGGCGGCCTTGAGTGCGTCGGCGCTCGTGTCCAGGAGGGTGACGCGGGCGCCCAGCCCGACGGCGATCCGGGCGGCGTTCATGCCCGAGACGCCCGCCCCGATGACCACCACGTGCCCGGCGGGTACGCCGGGCACGCCGCCGAGCAGGACCCCGCGACCGCCCGCGGCGCGCAGCAGGGTGGCGGCCCCGACCTGCGGCGCGAGCCGTCCCGCGACCTCCGACATGGGGGCCAGCAGCGGGAGCCGCCCGTCGGGGGTCTGCACCGTCTCGTACGCGACGGCGGTCACGTCGCGGGCCAGCAGCTCCTCGGTGAGCGCCTTGTCGGCCGCGAGGTGCAGGTAGGTGAACAGCACCAGCCCCGGCCGCAGCCGGTGGTACTCCTGCTCGACCGGCTCCTTGACCTTGAGCACCGTCTCGGCGCCGGCCCACACCTCGTCCGCGTCGGCGACGAGCTCCGCCCCGGCGGCGCGGTACTCGTCGTCGGTGATCGCGGACCCCGCCCCGGCGCCCGCCTCCACGGCGACGTCGTGCCCGCGGGCGACGAGCTCGTGCACGCCGGCCGGCGTGATCGCCACCCGGTACTCGTGGTTCTTGACTTCCTTCGGGACGCCGATGCGCATGGGTGAGTCCGCCTTCGTGGCTCGGCGCCGGCCCCGACTCGTGGCCGGGGACGGCGGGTGCGTGGCGCGGGGCATGTGACCTCGCTCACGTCCCAGTCTGACGGGCCGATTCGGTACTACGCCACGAATCCGCACATCCTTCGGTAGATTGCCAGGATGTCGACACGACGCCCGGCTCAGCCCGTGCCACGTCAGCCCCGCGCGAAGGATGTTCGATCCGGGGAGCGGCGGGGGCAGGACGTCCGCACGCAGGAGGTCCGGCCCGCGCGCCCCCGGCCGGACCCGTCGTGGGGGCTGGAACGGCGAGGGCCCGCTCCCGCACGGCTGGACGACGTCGACCAGCGGATCCTCGCGGCGCTCGCCGACGACGCGCGGCTGCCGAACAACGCGCTCGCGGCGCGGGCGGGGATCGCGCCGTCCACCTGCCTGGCGCGGGTGCGGCAGCTGCGCGAGCGCGGCGTGATCCGCGGCTTCCACGCGGACGTCGACCCGGCGCGGACGGGGCACCCCCTGCAGGCGATGATCGCGGTGCAGATGCGCGGCGCGGCCCGCACCCGCCTCAGCGGCTACCTGCAGCGCCTCGCCGAGCTGCCCGGCGTGCTGAACGTCTTCCTGCTGGGCGGGGCGCACGACTTCTTCGTGCACGTGGCCGCGGCGGACTCCGACGCCCTGAACGAGTTCGTCATCGAGCACCTGTCGACCGACCCGGACGTGGCGCTCACCGAGACCAACCTCATCTTCCAGCACGCGCGGGCGAGCTGGTACTGACCGGTACTGACTGGTAACGGCCGGTACCGACCGTCAGCGGGTCGCGGACAACCAGCGCTGCAGCTCGACGGCGAGCGCGACGGGTGCGTCGAGCTGCACCAGGTGCCCGGCGCCCGGGAGCAGCCGCACGTCGGCGTCCGGGAGCGCCTCCGCAAGCCGCCGCGCGCGGTCCGGCGGGATCCACGCGTCCTCCTCGCCCCACAGCACGCGCACCGGGACGTCGAGGTCGCCGAGCAGCGGCTCGAGCTCGGCGGTGTACCGCTCGTCGGCCTGGGCGATCTGCCGGTAGAACGCGGCCTGCCCTGCCTCGCCCGTCCACGGGGCGACGAGCGCGGCCAGGTGCTCCTCACGCAGCGGCCGGTGCGCGGCCGTGCGCACGTACGCCTCCAGCGCGCCCCGGTGCACGGCCGCGGGCGTGGCCGCGAAGACGTCGGCGTGCTCGCGCACCAGGGCGAAGTACGGCGAGCCCCACGGGCGCAGCGCCACCACGTCCACGAGGCACAGGGACGCGTACCGGGCGCCGTGCAGGACCGCGGCGCGCAGGCTCACCGCGCCCCCGAAGTCGTGCGCGACGACGTGCGGCAGCGGCGGCGTGCCGCCGTCGCCCTCGCCGTCGGGCCCGGTGGGTCCGGTGGGTCCGGTCGTGGCCCAGGCGGGCCGCCAGTGCTCCAGCAGGTCGGCGAACAGCTCGCCCTGCGTCCCGAGGTCGACGTCGTGCGCGGGGTCCTTCGACGACGCCCCGTAGCCCGGCATGTCCCACAGGTGCACGGTGAACCCGCCGGCCAGGGCGCGGGCGTACGGCTCCCACAGCCACGACGACCACGGCGTGCCGTGGCAGAACACCAGCGGCGGGCCGGAGCCGAACGCCGTCCACGCGACCTCGCGGCCCCGCCAGGCGAACCGCCGGTCCAGCAGGGGCGCCGTCTCCGGCGCGTCCCGGGCCGGGGTGTCGGTCATCCCGCGAGGCTAGGCGGCGGGGCCGACAGCCGCGTCCGTGCGGTCGTCCGTCAGGTCGAGGGTGCGGAACACGCTGCACGGGTCGGGGGAGTACGAGCCGAACGGGCCGCAGGGCACGAACCCGTGCCGCGCGTACAGGCGCCGCGCGGCCGCGAAGTACTCCTGCGGCCCCGTCTCCAGGCTCACGGAGGCGTACCGGCGCTCGCGGGCCAGGGCGACCAGCCGGTCCAGGACGGCGCCCGCCACGCCGCGTCCGCGCGCGGGGCCCGCCGTGCGCATCGACTTCACCTCGCCCTGCCCGGCGGACGCCGCGGTGGTGGGCCGCAGCTCGCTGAGGGCGCCGCAGCCGAGCAGCGTCCCGTCGTCGTCGCGCGCCGTCAGGAAGGTCACGGCCGGGGCGAGCAGCGCCGTGAGGTCGAGGGCGTGCACCGACTCGGCGGGCGACGTGGCGTACATGTCGGCGAGGTGCTCGGCCAGCAGGGCGCGCACGTCGGCGGCGGCCGGGGACTCCGGGGCGATGATCACCCCGGCATCCTCGCGCCCCGGTGTTTCGCGCACGTGTCACGCACCCGAGCCACTCGTTCGACGGCTCGTGTCCAGCACTTCGAGGACCCGCGCCCGCGCGGGGCCGGACGAGGTCGGCTCCACGCGGGCGGGCTGCTGGTCGCGCTGTTCGTCAGCGCGCTCGGCACCGACTTCCTGCGCGGATCCGCGATGGCCAAGGTCGTCGGCATCGGCAGCGACCTCGGCGCGCTCGCCCTGTTCGGGGCGCTCGGGCACGTGCTGTGGCTGCTCGCCGCCTGACCTAGGCCGGGCGACCCGCGCCGGGCACGGTCGGCCCGGTCAGGGCGTGTGCACGGTGGGGTCGTCGCGCAGCACGTCCAGCAGCAGCGCCAGGATCGCGTCGGGCCGCTCCAGCACCGGCAGGTGACCCGCCCACGCCAGCAGGGACAACTCGGCCCCCGGCACCGACGCCGCCACGTGCTGCGCGCACGCCCGCAGCGCGTCCATGTCGTGCGCCCCCTCGACGACGAACGTCGGCACGCGGATGCCGGCGAGGTCCACCTCGACGCCCTCCGGGCCGGGCTCGGGCAGTCCGGCGGCGCTCGCGGCCGCGTCGGCGGCGAGCTGCACCTCGAACGCGCGGCGCTGCATGACGGCGAGCGCCTGCGCGGCGGTGTCGTCCGCGTCCGGGCCGAGCCACGTCGTGACGTTGAGCCGCACCGCGCCGTCGACGTCGCCGGCGGCCAGGAGGCGGGCCTCCTCGGCGTCGAACGCGTCGGACGTCTCCGTGTCGGGCACGCCGGGGGCGGCGGGGCACAGCAGCACGAGCTCCCGCACCCGCTCGGGGTGCGCGGTCGTGAGCTCGAGCGCGACCTTCCCGCCGAACGAGGACCCGACGACGGCGGCGTCGGCGACTCCGAGCTGGTCGAGCAGCGCGGCGACGTCGCCCGCATTCGTGTACGGGCCGCCGCCGGTGGGCAGCGGGGAGTCGCCGTAGCCGCGCAGGTCGGGCCGCACCACGCGGAACCGGTGCGCCAGGGCGGGGGCGACGGCGTCCCACATGCGGCGGTCGGCCACCCCGGCGTGCAGGAGGACGACGGCGGGGGCGCCGGCGTCGCCGGCGACGTCGTGGGCCAGGGACGGCAGCGGGCGCGGGGAGTCCCCGACGGTGTCGTTCACGGGGCCATTCTTGCAGGCGGTCGCCCTGCTCCACCCCGGGTGGTCCGGGTCCCCGACCGACCCGCCCTGCCGGTCGACCGCGCGTGACCGCGCCGCGTGGGCTTGACTGAGCAGGTGAAGCACCTCGGGTTCCTGTCCTTCGGCCACTGGACGCCGCACCCGCAGTCCGCCACCCGCTCGGCGTCCGACGCCCTGCTGCAGTCGATCGACCTCGCCGTCGCGGCGGAGGAGCTCGGCGCCGACGGTGCGTACTTCCGCGTGCACCACTTCGCGCGCCAGCTCGCGTCCCCGTTCCCGCTGCTCGCCGCCGTCGGCGCGCGCACGAGCCGCATCGAGATCGGCACCGCCGTCATCGACATGCGCTACGAGAACCCCCTGTACCTCGCGGAGGACGCCGGCGCCGCGGACCTCATCGCCGGCGGCCGCCTGCAGCTCGGCATCAGCCGCGGGTCGCCCGAGCAGGTGATCGACGGGTTCCGCCACTTCGGGCACGAGCCGCGGGCGGGGGAGTCCGACGCCGACATGGCCCGCCGGCACACCGCCCGCTTCCTCGAGGTGCTCGACGGCGACGGCTTCGCCGAGCCGAACCCGCGCCCCATGTTCCCCAACCCGCCCGGGCTGCTGCGCGTCGAGCCCCACTCCGAGGGCCTGCGCGAGCGCATCTGGTGGGGCGCCGGCACCCGCGCCACCGCGGAGTGGACCGCCGCGCAGGGCATGAACCTCATGAGCTCCACCCTCCTGTCCGAGGACACGGGCGTCCCGTTCCACCGCCTGCAGGCGGAGCAGATCCAGCGCTTCCGCGACGCCTGGGCGGACGCCGGCCACGGGTGGGAGCCGCGCGTGTCCGTGTCGCGCAGCATCTTCCCGATCACCGACGACCGCGACCGCGCCTACTTCGGCCTGGAGACCGCCAGCACCGACCAGGTCGGCGTCCTCGAGGGCGTCCGCGCCCGCTTCGGCAAGACCTACGCCGGCGAGGTCGACGACGTCGTCGCCGACCTCGCCGAGGACGAGGCCGTCGCCGCGGCCGACACCCTCCTGCTCACCGTGCCCAACCAGCTCGGCGTCGAGTACAACGCGCACCTCGTCGAGAACGTCGTCCGGCACGTCGCGCCGGCCCTCGGCTGGCGCTGAGCGCACTCACCGCCTGCCGGCACGAGGGACGTCACGGGGCGGCGTCGTCCGGCAGGCGCAGCGCCCGGCACAGCGCCGCCCACGCCGCCTCGCCCAGACGGCGGTCGGCGGCCTCGCTGCCGCCACGACGCATCGCCATGCCCGCCGACACCCGCGGCTCCCCGGGCAGCGTCGCGCGGTGGCCGGCCTCCGGGTCCGTCACCAGGGTCGTCGCCAGCCCGTGCGCCTCCCGGCGCCGGACGATCTCCTCCGCGTGCCGCACCGCGGGCCACACCTGGTCGTCCCCGCCCGCCACGAGGACCACCTCCGCGATCCGCTCGACCGCGATACCTGCCGCCGTCGTGCGGGCCGCGTCCGCCTCCCGCGACCGCAGGTACAGGTCACGGAACGCCGGCGGGTCATCGACCAGCGCCCCCGTGACGAGCGCGGCCTCGGCCCCGAACGACGTCCCCACCAGCACCACGCGGTCGCACTCCGCCGCGAGCGCCTCGACGCGGCGCACGAACGTCTCCACGGGGACGTCCCACGGCCCCGCAGGCTGACCGGGGCCACCGAACCATCGCACCGACTCCGCGAGCACCCCGCGTCCGGCCAGCAGACGTGCCCGACCCTCGTCGACCCGGCCGCTCGACCCGGCGAGCACCAACGCCCCCGTCCCCACCGGACGCCGAGGCAGGACCCGCACCCCCTCGGGGTCCACCCACCGCACGACCCGGGGCAGCTCAGGCACGCCCACCGCCCACGAGCTCCACGACCACCGGAGGAGACGTGCGGTGGTCGCCCCAACGCGCCCACCGCACCACCACCCGCACCACCACGATCCCCGGGTCGTCCAACGACGCCGCGAAGTGCGGGAACGCCGACCGGTAGGCCTCCGCGCACCGCTCCCGGTCCGCGCCCTCCGGGACGTCCGCCACGCCCTCGACCTGCAGGGTCGTCCCGCCCGGGCCGCCCACCACCACCGCCACCCGCGGGTCGCGGCGCAGGTTGGCCACCTTGCGCGACCCCTCCCGCGCGTCGAAGACCAGCTCGCCCCGCTCCGTGACCGCCAGCGTCAGGAACGCGGCCTGCGGGGCGCCGCCCGGGCCCAGCGACGACACCACGCCGTCGCCCACCGCACGCACCTGCGCGACCACCCGCTCCAGCGCACCACCCGACAGCCCAGACGACGTCATGACCGCGACCCTAGCGGGCACCGCGCACCCCGACCGGCGACGCCGCGTCCACCAGCCCCACCAGCACCGACACGGCCTCACCCCGGCCCACCACGCGCACCTGCGACCACCCGTCGGCCGTGCCCTCCCTCGACCCGCGCGACGCCGCCACCAGGCCCGCACGCTGCGCTGCCCACCGCCGCCAGTGCCGCGCGAACGCCCGTCCCCGCACCACCCGCCCCCGCGCCTCCTGCCCCGACAACGCCTCGCCGCGCCCCACGTCCACCATCACCAGCACCGGACGCCACCCCGCCCGACGCGCCAGGCACGCCCACCACCACCGCCGCACCCGTGACGTCGCCGGGTCGTGCACCACCAGCACCCCCGCGCCGTCCCGCGGGCCACCCAGCACCGCCCGCACCACCCCCGCCAGGTGCCGCACGTGCACCACCGGCCGGTACACCGCGTACGGCACCCCGCGCGGCACCCGCCCCCGCAGGTCACGACGCGCCGCCTCGCTGTCCAGCACCCGCACCCCGGAACGGCACCCCGCCACCCGCGCGAGCGCCGTGCTCTTGCCGGCCCCCGGCACACCGCCCACCAGCACGAACGTCGCCACGCCCGCCGGCCGCACCGCCGAGCGCTCGCGTACCACCGTCGTCATGCGGCGCACCCACCCCTCTCCGTACCGATCCCCGTACCGCCGTCCGGCGGGGCGCCCAGCGTGCCAGGCCCGCATGAGCGTCAGATGAGACCGGCTCGCGACGACCGCGCCCGCCGGTGGCACGATGCGAGACGATGCGAGACATGCGAGACACGGCCCGCACCACGCTCCTCGGCACCGACCTGCCCCTCGCCGCCGCGCCCATGGCCGGCGGGGCCACCACGCTCGACCTCCTCGCCGCCACGACCGACGCCGGAGCCTTCGCCTTCCTCGCCGGGGGCTACCAGGAACCTGACGCCCTCGCCGATCTGGTCCACCGTGCCCACCAGCGGGCACACCCCTTCGGCGTCAACCTCTTCGTCCCCGCCACCACGCCCGCGCCCGACCCCGCGGCGCTCGCGGCCTACGCGCGACGGATCGCGCCGGACGCCGCGGCGCACGGCGTCGACCTCGACGCCGCGCTGGCCGCCGTTCCGGCCATCGACGACGACGGATGGGCGGCGAAGGTCGACCTGCTGCGTCGCGACCCCGTGCCCGTGGTGTCGTGCACGTTCGGGCCCCCGCCGGCGGCCGACGTCGCGGCGCTGCGCGCCGCCGGGTCCGTCGTCCTGGTCACGGTCACGACGCCGCAGGAGGCCGCGGCCGCGGAGGCGCTCGGAGCCGACGGTCTCGTGGTCCAGGGGCCCCGCGCGGGCGGGCACAGCGGCACGTGGGACCCGGGCCGCACCGTCGTCGACGGCACGACCGACGACGCCGTCGCCGCGGTCGTCGCGCGCTCGCGCCTCCCGGTCGTCGCCGCCGGGGGAGTGGACGGACCCGCGGCCGTCGCCCGGCTGCTGCGGGCCGGGGCGCAGGCCGTCGCCGTCGGGACGCTGCTGCTGCGCACCGACGAGGCCGGCACCTCCCGGACCCATCGGGACGCCCTCGGCGACCGCCGGTTCACGACGACGGCGGTCACGCGCGCCTTCACGGGACGTCCCGCCCGGGCGCTGCGCAACGGCTTCCTCGACCGGCACGACGCGCAGGCCCCGGTCGCCTACCCGCAGGTGCACCACCTCACCCGCGAGCTGCGCCGACGCGCGGCCGCCGCCGGGGACGCCGACCGGTTGCACCTGTGGGCCGGGACCGGCCACCGCAGCGCCGCCACCGGGCCCGCGGCCGACGTTGTCCGCGCCCTCGCCGCCGACCTGTGACGCCCGCGCGCGGCACCGCCGCGGCCGCACGCCGGTTCGCTAGGTTGCCGTCATGAGCGACGCCTGGGACCCGCCGACCGTGCTGCGCGCCGCCGCCGAGTGGTCGTGGGTGCCGCCCGACGCGGAGTGCGTCGTCACCGACGTCACCCTCACCCGGTGGCCCGCCTGGGCGCAGGGCCGCGTCGTGCTCACCGGGCTCGCGTCCGCCCGCGCGCCGGAGGGCGTCCTGCGCGACGCCGTCGAGCGAGCGCGCGCCTGGGGCAGCGACACCCTCGGCGTCTGGGTCTCGGCCAGCAGCACCCCCGACCTCACCGACCTGCTGCTCTCCCGCGGCGCCCTGCTCGAGGACACCGTGGACGTGCTCGCACGCGCCCTCGAGCAGGGGCTCCGCGAGCCGCCGGAGCGCGACGGGCGCCTCGTCGTGCGACGCGTGACCGACGTGGACGGGCTGCGCGACGCCGACCGCGTCGACACCGCGGTGTGGGACCAGCAGCCCATGGACGACGACCGGCTCGCGGCCGCCGCGCGCACGCTGCTGTCCGACGGCAGCAGCGAGATCCGTGTCGTGGCCTACCAGGACGGCGAGCCGGTGGCGTCCGCCGGGGTCACGCTGGCGCCGGCGCCCCGACCCGAGCTGGGCACCGTCGCCCGGCTGTGGGGCGCGGGCACCGTGCCCGACCGTCGCGGCCGCGGCGCCTACCGAGCCGTGCTCGAGGAACGACTGCGCCTCTCGGCCGCCGCGGACGCGTCGCTCGCCCTCGTCAAGGGCCGGGTCAGCACCTCCGCCCGGCTCCTGCGCCGGGCGGGGTTCGAGCGGTACGGCGAGGAGAACTACTACCGGCTCACGCTCTGACGCGGCTCTGACGCGGCGGCGACCGGGACGACCACAGGCTCGACGAGGAGGACGGACGTGACAGGACCTTCGGCAGGACGCTTCGGCGGCCGCGTGGCGCTGGTCACCGGCGGCGCGCACGGGATCGGCGCGGCCGCGGTGCGACGCCTGCACGCGGAGGGTGCCACCGTCGTGGTCGCCGATCTCGACGCGGACGCCGCGCAGCGGACCGCGGACGGCCTCCCCGCCGGCGGGCCGCCCGCCTCGGCCGTCGCGTGCGACATCACCGACACCGCGTCGGTGGAGGCCGCCGTGGCCGCGACGCTCGACCGGCACGACCGCCTCGACGTGCTCGTCGGCGTGGCGGGCGGCACGGGCGTGCACCCGGGCCTCCTGGACGGTATGGACGACGCCACCTGGGCCGCCGGCGTCGACCTCAACCTCGCCGGACCGGCGCGCTGCGTCCGGGCCGCGGCCCCGCACCTGCCGCGGGGGGGATCGGTCGTGCTGGTCGGTTCCGTCAACGGTCTGCAGGCCTTCGGGGACGAGGACTACTCGGCCGCGAAGGCGGGGCTCGTGTCCCTCGCGCAGAACCTCGCGGTGCGGCTCGGGAGCAGGGGGGTGCGGATCAACGTCGTCGCGCCCGGGACCGTCCGCACCCGCTCGTGGGACCAGCGCTCCGACCCCGACCGGCTCGCGGCGCTCTACCCCCTCGGCCGGATCGGCGAGCCCGAGGACGTCGCTGCCGCCATCGCGTTCCTCGGCTCCGACGACGCCGCCTGGATCACGGGTGTCACGCTGCCCGTCGACGGCGGCGTCCTCGCCGGCCCGCTCGCACGCTTCGAGTCCCTCGGGGGCGGGGGAGAGCGCTGAGACGAGCGTGCTGGGCCGCGCCCGCCGATCGCCTCTGCAGGAGGCGACCGGCGGGCGCTCAGCACCTCAGCGTCCCGGCTTGCCCGACCCCGGTACGTGCGGCCATCCCGGGTACCGGTGCCCGAACCGGAGCGGCAGCAGCACCTCGTCGCCGTCCGCCGTCGGCACCGCCACCGGCAGCTTGCCCAGCGTGTTGATGTCGCCCGCGATCGCGCGCACGACCGCCGCGTAGTTGACCACGCCGTACCCGTAGCTGTTCAGCACCGCGTCGGCCGTCGGGAAGACGTTGACGTCGTACGGGTTGCGCGCCGCGACCACGACCACCGGCGTGCCCGTCGCCGCCAGCGCGTCCACCATCGCCTGCTGCGCCGTGTTGCCGCTCGCGTTGTACGACGTGAACACGACCGCGTCGACGCCCGCTGCGGCCGCCACGGCCCGCGCCCGGTAGGCAGCGGACGGCGAGGTGCCGTTCTCGAGCTCCGTCGTGACGTCGAACCCGCGGTCGGCGAGCATCGGCGCGAGCCGCTCCGGCCACGCCGCGCCGGCACCCACCACCAGCAGCGAGTCCTCGCCCGGGCGGAGCGGCAGCGGGCGGTCCTCGTTGCGCACCATGGTGATGGACCGGTCCGCGATGGTCGCGGCCGTGGCCAGGTGGTCCGCGGACCCCACGACCGTCCCGACCTCGGCCGGGTCGGCGTACGCGTCGGCGAGGATGCCGCGCTCCGCCTTCCACTCGAGGATGCGGGTGACGGACTCGTCGAGCCGTGCCTCCGTGATCGTCCCGTCCGCGACGGCCTGCTTCACCCCGGCGATCGACGCGTCGACGTCGGGGGAGTTGAGCAGGATGTCGGAGCCGGCCTGGATCGCCATGACCGACATCTCCTCCTGGGACCAGTTGTCGGTCATGGCCTCCATGTCGAGCGCGTCGGTCGTGATGATGCCGTCGAAGCCCATCTCTTCCCGCAGCAGGCCGGTGAGCACCTTGGGGGAGAGGGTGCCGGGCAGGTCGGGGTCGATCGCGTCGACGACGATGTGCGCCGTCATGATCATGTCGATCCCCGCGTCGATCGCGGCCTGGAACGGCTGCAGGTGCTTCTTCAGGGTGGCGCGGTCGTAGGTGACCTCGGGCAGGCCGTAGTGCGAGTCCGTCTCGGTGTCGCCGTGGCCGGGGAAGTGTTTTGCGGTGGCCGCGATGTGCCGCTGGATCCCCTCGATCTGCGCGACGCCGAGCTTGCTCACGGCGTCGGGGTCCGCGCCCATCGAGCGGATCCCGATGACCGGGTTGTCCGGGTTGGTGTTGAGGTCGAGCACCGGCGCGAAGTCGACGTTGACACCCATCGCCTTCAGCTCGGACCCGAGGACGTCGCCCTGCGCCCGGGCGAGACCGGCGTCGAAGGTGGCGCCGAGGGCCATGTTGCCGGGCAGCGCCGTGGCCGGCGGCCCGACGCGGGCCACAAGCCCGCCCTCCTGGTCGATCGTGACGGCCAGCGGGACACCGGGTCCGCCGTCGTCCATTGCGGCCTCCTGGAGCCCGTTCGACAGGCCGTTGACCTGCTGCGGGTTGGCCGTGTTGCCCGACCAGGCGAAGTAGAGCACGCCGCCGAGGTCGTACTTCTGGACGACCTGCGCCGGCGTGTCCACGCCGTAGCGGGCCCGGTTGCTCGCCGCCATCGAGGTGTCGTGGGCGGACGAGCCGTAGACGTGGGTCCACGTCATCTGGCCGATCTTCTGGTCGAGCGTCATCGCGTCGACCATCGCGCCGACGTCGACGATCGACGTGCCCGCCGGTGTGTCGGTCGTGTCCGCCTGGGCGGGGGCCATGACGGCGAGCAGCAGGCCCGCGCCCGCGACCGCCGCCGCGGCGCGCACCAGGCGCCGTTCTTGTGGATCCTTCACGAGGTCCTCCTCGGTGGGGACGGCGCGACGGTGCGGGACCGCTGGACGTCGTTGTCCAGGTGCGCCTGTGCTGGACGCTAGGACCGGCCCCGGTCTGCGTCAAGAGTTACCGCGGTCTGCTCTGCGCGGTGAAGGAATTTTCATCCGAAAACACACCGATCTGCAGGCGGAGCCGACGGCCGCACGGCAGGGGAGAGGCCCTGCGACGACGCCTCGTGGGGGAGTCACTCCTGGGGGCCGACGCGGATGTCGCACGCGGGTCAGGGGGCGCGATGAGAGCCGGGCATCAGGCACCGACGAGGGGCGTGGCCGCCACGGCGATCGGCGGTGGTCTGGGTACCGAGCGGCCTGACGACCAGCCTCGCGACATTGACGCCGACGACGGCCGCAGCTGGAGCGTCACGGTGACCGTCCCGCAACGAAGCTCATCGGGCCGGCGGCGATCCTCGTCGAACCCGCGCAGGACGTCCGGACCTCAGTCGCCGAACAGTCGCGACAGCGGCCGGCGTCCCGACGCCCACATCGCGGTCGAGGTGCCGCAGTCCCGGTTTCTGGGGATCGAGCGGGGTCCGTAGGCCCCGATGCAAACTGGTAGAGGTGCGTGCTCGAGTGGTGCGAGCTCCTGGGCGTAGGGCATCGCACAAGACTTCTCAGCGGCGGGTCCGTTGAGCGGTCAGACATGGCCGGCTGGGTGTCGGTGGATCGTCGATACCGGGACTCCGAGCGGCCGCAATTGCCGCACCTGCCGCAACGGACCAGCGTTCGGCGACCGGCGCCCGCGCGGTACGAGACGTTCCGGTGACGCGTGTCTCAGGCGGGATAGATTCGAGAGGTGCAGGTGCCGGAATGCCCCAAATTGGCCAATGTGGTGTGCGGGACTGGGCGCCGCGACGGCTCACCCGCCGCGAGCCGCGCCCGTGGCGAGATTCCGCCGTCCGATGCTTCGTGACGCAGACTGGGGAGCGCATGGCCCCGGCGCACTCGATCGGCCTTTAGTTCTTGCCGATCTCGACCTCGCCAAGGACGGCGCCGCCCGAGTCGTATCCGACGAGCGTCGCCTGCGGCGAGTCACTGGCTGGAGGGATCCAACCGTAGGCCACGTTTTCGTGGACGAGAGTGGGCAGTGCTGAGCCGTCCGGCAGGTGGAGCTCGACGTGGGTTGCTCCGGCGACGTCATAGGCAAACAGGCGGTACTCGTGGGGCAGCCCGCCGAGCGAACCTTCCTGCCCGAATGGCTTGTCGAGGCCGGCTGGCTCGGGGCGGCAGTAGGAAAGGTGATGTCCTTCGAGGTACGGGTTGGGGCTGGTCACTCCGGGTACGTAGACGTCCATCGCCATGCACCACGGAGCGCCGGGGGTGGCGTAGACGTGGAGCTGCTCGCGGGCCGGACCATCAATGGTGCCGAGCAGTACTGCTGTGTCCGGGTCGATACCGTACGAACCGTTGTCGGGGTTGGAAAGCTCCCAGTCGGCGAACTGCTCGGCGAACCCTCGGGGGAGGTCGTCGCTGCTCGTGGCGATGCTCGCCGCGACAAGCGGTGCGGTCGCCACCGCGACGATCCCCACGGTGAGCCACACTGGCTTGCGTCCGAGGCGATGGCGGCGCGGGGGAGCGACCCCGCGGGTGCGCTGGGCGAGGATCGCCCGACTGCGGGCCAGCATCGGGTCATCCTGGGTGATCTTCGGAGCTGCCTCTTGGAGTGTCTGCCAGAGGTCCGTGCTCATGGTTGCCCCCTTAGCGGTGTAAGTGTCAGTGGTCGGGCTGGCGCGGGGCGAGGCGGGTCGGCATCGTCGGCGAGTTCACTGAGCCGCCTTCTGGCGCGGTGCAGCCTGACGCGGAAGCTCGCCAGGGAACAGCCAGCCACCTGGGCGGCGTCAGACTGCGACAGGCCGTCCCACGCAACGAGCAGGAGGGCCTCTCGATCGTTGTCCCGAAGCTGCGCGAGCGCTCGCACAAGCGCTTCCCGGTCGGTCACCTGCTCCTCGAGCCCGGCCGAGTCGCAGACGAGATCGACGACCCGGACGAGGCTGTCCTGCAGCTCACGGCGTCGGCGGACGGATCGGTGATGTTTGGCGATCGTGTGGCGGGCGACGACAAGCAGCCAGGCAAGGGAATGGGCGGGGATGTCGTCGATGCGTCGCCAAGCGACGAGGAACGTGTCGGCGACGACGTCTTCAGCAACGCTCCGGTCCACATGCCGCAGCACGTAGGCATGCACCCTTGGAGCGTGCATCCGCCAAAGACTCGCCAGCTGCGCCTCTTGCTGCGCCGCACGACTGGACCGATCGGTGCTCATATCCGGTAATCCCCCCGACGCGGCGAGTATTACAGGCCACGTCTCAGCGATTTGCCGGGTCACAGACACAGGGGCGTCGTCTGCTGGGACTGTGCCCGAGGTGCGTTATGCCTGAGCGAGGTCGGAGACGTACCTCCCGTAGTCGGCTCCCGAGACGGCGGCGTGCTTCTCAAGCGTGGCGGCCGTGTAGCCGAGGGCCTCGGCGAGGATCGCTACGGGGGCCTGTCTGCTGAGCTCGGTGAGCGTGCCTAGGCGCGCGGCGAGCGAGGAGAACAGTGGGCGCAGCTGCCGCCGCACGTGCATCGCGGTGACATGGTTGCCGGGCATGGCGCCGCGGAAGATCCACGGCGAGTCAAGGTGTGCCGCCGTGTTCGCTTGTTCGGGGTTGGTTGCAAGGTCGCGCACCGGGCCGTCGAGCGGGTGGTCGAGCCGGATCGGCATTCCGGCCACGTTCACGGTCACGTTGTCAGGAGCGATCGTGACGTCGTCCCAGCGCAGCTGCACGATGCGCGCGATGGGTTGCGCGAAGACGAGGACGAGGAGCGCCGCGAACTGGTTGCGGGAGGACCACTCCGAGGAGGTCAGGACGTGGTCGAGCGCTCCCGCTTGGTCGTCGTGGGGGAGGCGGGCGGCGGTCCCGCGACGATGACGCGGGACGGTCAGGGCGGGATCGGTCACCTGCGCCGTGCGCGTCCAGGTGAGGAACCACGCGACCATGAGTCGCGTCGTGGCACCTTCCGCGAGCCAGGTGTCGAGGTCGCCCTGTGTGGCCGATGCCAGCGTCTTGCCGTTGTCGGTCAGCCAGTTGCAGAACTCGATCGCGACCGTCGTCACCTGCTTGGCGCGCAGGAACGTGCCGTTGCTGATGGGGGAGTCTGTGCGCATGTGCCGGAGGTGCTTCCAGCGGATGTAGCGGTGGATGATCGCGCGATGGTCGGCGTCGGTGAGCCGGTCCTCGGCGTCGTCGGCCCACTCGGTGAAGCGGGCGATGAGTTCGTCGCGCGGCTCGAGGACGCCGTGCTCGACGAGCAGGCCTCGGATGTAGTCGCGGGTGCGGCCGCGGTCGAGGCGGTCCATCGACGTGTGTGTCACGGGGCTGGTCGCGGCGATCTCGCGAAGCATGGTGTGAACGTGTTTCTGGCGGATCCAGGTGAGCCCGGAGTTGGCCCGTTCCATCGACTTGATCGCGTCTGTCACCGGTCTGAGCTGCGCTGACACCTTGCCAGTTTGGGGGTCGGCGAACGCCGCATCGACGAGGTCGGCCAGGACGCACCTTTGGCACATCTGGTTGCGGTAGAGCTCGGTCTCGGCGCCGCAGCGTCGGCAGTCGATGTTGACGCGGACTCCGGAGCAGGTGCGGCAAGCGGGGCGTCCGTCGATGCGGCCTGGTAGGACGCCCTCGTGCCCGCAGGCGCAGGTCCCGGTCGCGCGCATGGCGTTCATCCGGCACGAGACGCAGAGGCGCCCGTCGGGCCAGGTGACGCTGAGCGGGTAGTGGCCGCCGCACCGGGCGCAGGGTGTGGGGTACGTTTCTGGGTCCTCAGGCTTGCGCGGGCGGGCCATCATCGCCCTTCACGAGTCGGATGCGGTGAGCGACGGGTGCCGTGGTGTCGCCGTCGAGGGGGAGTCGCGGTGCGTTCGCGGTCTTCGCGGCGCGCAGCTCGACCCTCGGCTCGATGAGGTCGGCGGGGGAGCAGTCGAAGATGTCGCAGAGCGCGACGAGGACGCTCAGGGAGATCCGTTCCGGTGTGCCCGTCACGAGACGGTAGATCTGCGTGTCGGACAGATTGATGCCGCGGTCGCGTAGGAGGGGGCGTAGCTCGGTCGACTTCCAGAGGTTGTGCTGGGCCATGATCTGCCGCAGGTGCCAGGTGTAGCCGAGACGCTTGATCTCATTCATCGGGTTCTCCGATCGCGGTGCGCAGCCGCTGGGCGATCATCCGCTGCACGACCTTCTGCTTGTAGTCCGACGAGACCGAGGTGTACAGCGCCGTGGTCGACGAGTACGAGTGCCCGACCTGCTGCTGGACGAACAGCGGGTCGTAGCCGGCCTCGATCAGGTGGGTCACGTAGGAGTGTCGCAGCGCGTGCAGGCTGAGTTCCTCCGGAAGGCCCGCGAGGTCGCGGAACCTGGCGAACGAGCGAGCCAGGCCGCTCATCGTGATGCGGTCGCCGCGTTCGGACGGCCACAGCGCGCCCGAGCGGGCGGCGGTGGCGAACTGGCCGCGGCCGCCGGGGGAGTGCCACCTCTCGAGCACGCTGGTGACCCAGTCGAACTGCGGAGTGGTCAGCACTGTGCGCCTGCGGGGCCCGGTTCCGGCCATTCCTTTGGCCCAGCGCACGGTCAGCGCTCCGAAGCGTCCGTAGTCCGGCACGTGAGGGTTCGGGCCGAAGTCGGTCACGTCGAGCATGACCAGCTCGCGGCGGCGCAGCCCGTAGGCGTAGCAGACCTTGAATGCCATGGAGTCGCGCATCGCCGTCAGCCACGTCTTGGACCGGGCGTGGTGATGGGCGTCGACGAAGTCGTCGACGGTGTCGAAGAAGCGCTGCAGCTCGTCGATCGCGAAGGCGCGTCGGTTCGGGGCGACGGCGTCGTCGGTCTTGTGCCGCGGGCTGTTCCACTCGAAGACGATCTGAGACGGCAGGTCGCCGAAGCGCTGCTCGCACAACGTCGCCCAGCCGTAGCGGCCGTCGCAGATGAACGAGCAGAACATCGCGATCGCGTTCGACTCCGCACGCAACGTGGTCAGCGCCAGCGTCCGGCCGCCGGAGCGGCGCTCGGCGAAGTACTCGTCCAGGTCTGAAGCCTGCCAGGACCACGGAAAGTCGTTCGTGAACTCCTGAAAGCGTTCCACGACCCGATTGCGACTCTTGATCGTCGCGACAGTCAGGCCTCGCGCCAGCATCTGGTTGCGCCACCCGGCCACCATCGCCTCGAACACCTGCAGCTCAGCGCGCAGGAGAGGGACGTTCGTCGCGCCGGTGAACCGCATCGGAACCGACCCGGGAGTCTCGAGCACGCGACCATCCTTCCGAGGAATCGTGCATCTGATGCACGAAACCTAGGGCGACCTGCAGCGAGGCGGCAAGAGTCGACCGGCGTAAGCCCGTCCACGACGGAGGGAATGTGCTGCTGACCTGCAGCGACGCAGTCATCGCATCCAGGTGCGAGTTCTTGCATCAGATGCAACTCGCACGCGTTGGCAACCGATAATGCACATTATGTCATTACGCGAGAAGAAGCCGCCCGGACCTCCTCCCTCGCGGCGGTGGGACAAGGCTCGCATGACACCCCGTCACCGCAGGTCTGCGTGCGGTCCACCACCGCTGCACGAGCAGCTCGCGCCACGGGTGCACGCAGGGCGCGCGGCGACGACCGCGATGACGACATCGCCGCGATGCACGGCGCGGGTCCGGCGGCTCGCCGGCATGGACGACGTCGCACGCCGACCTCGACGACGTCGTCGGCGCGTACAGAGTCTTCCTGACGCGTCCGTCCGGATCGTTCGTCCGGCGCGTCCGATACGCACCGGCGACGCCGTACGAGATCCCCTCGTCCTCGAACGCTCTCCGATCCCCCGGGCGGCGGCGCGCCGCGGTGTCGAGACGGTGCGCCGCACCGACCTTGTGCGCTCGGGGCTCACGACGACCGGACGGCAAGGCTCTCGCCATCCACCATGGTGCGCGGTAGGATGATTCGGACATACACCTCAAACCATTGTGTATGACACAACACAGTGGTCTCGTGCGGATCACGGCATCGGCTGCCCGCACCCCCGCAGGATCGCCCTCCCGCTCCCCGCCGGTGTCGTGTCGGACGGCGTGACTACGGTGAGCGACATGGCCACTCCCCCCGGCGGGCTCGCCTTCTGCGTCTTCCCCACCGCGATCGGGCACTGCGCCCTCGTGTGGCGCGCGCCGGGCACCGTCGTGGGCACCGCACTCCCCCACGGCTCGGCGCAGAACACCCGCGCCGCCGTCACGCGGTGGTACCCGGCCGCCCGCGAGAGCGACCCGGACCCTGCGATCGCCGGCGTCGTGGCCGAGGTCGCCTGCCTGCTCGGGACGGGCGCCGGCGACCTGACCGACGTCGACCTCGACCTCGCAGCCGTCCCGGACTTCGACCGCCGCGTGTACGAGGTGGTGCGTACCGTCCCGGCAGGCGACACCCTCACCTACGGCGAGGTGGCGGCACGGCTCGGCACCCCCGGCGCGGCGCAGGCGGTCGGCCAGGCCCTCGGGCGCAACCCGTTCCCGCCGATCGTGCCGTGCCACCGCGTGCTCGCCGCGGGCCGCCAGGTCGGCGGGTTCTCCGCGCGCGGTGGGCGGCGCACCAAACTGCGCATGCTCGAGGCCGAGGGGGTGCACCTCGAGCACCCCACCCTCTTCGACGTCTGAGCCCGCCGCTCCCCCGCGACGCCCAGGAGAGCCGGCTGGGCCCGTGGTACACACTCGTCGCGGCCGGGCCGCTCCGGTTAGCACGACGCCGGGTGGAGGACTGGGTCACCGCCGCCCGGTACGGCGTCGCACGCCAGGACCAGCACGTCGCCTGGCGCGGCGACGTCCTGCCCGGGGACCCACGGCGCTCGCGGCCCTGCTCGGCGCCGTGCGACGGTCGTGTCGGTGCGCCCGCCTAGCCTGGTCCCGTGGTCGCCCCTCCCCGTCTGAACCGCCTCACGGTGGCCGCGGCCGCCGACCGTTACCTCGCGTCGGTGCAGGTGGAGAGCGTGCGCGGGGTCCTCTCCCCCGCCACGGCACGCAGCTACGAGCGCGACGTGCGCGAGTTCGCCGCCCTGGTCGGCGACGACCGCGTGCTCGACGACGTGACCGGCGAGGACGTCGACGACGCGCTCGTGCGCTACCAGGCCAGCCCCGACGGCCGGTACAGCGACCCGGGCCGTAAGGGTGCCCCCGGACGTTCGGTCGCCACGGTCAACCGGTTCCGGCAGTCGGTGAGCCGCTTCTTCGCGCACGCGGCCCGGCAGTGCTGGGTCCAGGCGGACCCGATGCAGTGGGCGGCGCCGCCCGCCCGCTCCCGCGACCGCCTGCGGGTGGAACGGACGGCGCTGTCGGCGTCGGCGGCGGGCGCCCTGCTGCAGGCGTCAGCAGTGCCCGACCGGCCCGCGACCGCGACCGCGGCAGGGACCGGGACGCGCGCCGCGCGGTCGGACCAGGCGCTGGCGCTGCGCGACCGCCTGGTCGTCGCGCTGCTCCTCGTGCTCGGCCCGCGGGTGTCGGAGCTGGCCCGCGCGGACGTCGCGGACTTCACGCGCGAGCCCGAGGAGACGCGGTGGCGGATCGTCGGCAAGGGCGGGTCGATCCGGACGGTCGCGCTCTCCGCGCCCCTGGCCGCAGCGCTCGAGGAGTACCTGCACGAGCTGCGGCCCCGGCTCGCGGCCCGACGGGCCGACGACCCGGACGCGCAGCGCGCCCTGCTGCTGACCTGGCGCGGCCGTCGCGTCGACACGCAGACGGTGCGGGCCCTGCTCGCGCGCGCCGTCGAGCGGATGCCCGCCCCCTACCGCCGGCCCGCGACGCCGCACGCGCTGCGGCACACCACGGCCACCCTCCTGGTGGCCGAGGGCTGGGACGTGAAGGTCGTCGCGGAGCTGCTCGGGCACCGGTCCATCGCCACCACCGGCGTGTACCTCGACCGGATCGAGGGCGAGCTCGCCGCGGCCATCCGGTCGCACCCGCTCTCGGCCGGCCTCGCCGCACCCGCGTCGACCGCGGCAGAGGCACCGATCGCCGCGGCGGCGGGTGACATCACCGACGTACCCGACAGTTCGGCGCGCGGCGCCGACGCCCCGTGACTACGGTGAGCCTCGTGCCGCCTCGCTTCCGCCGCCTCCGCAAGCCCGTCCGCGTCCAGATCGACTGGCCTGCCCTGCGCCGGTACGCGACCCGCGGCGCGGTGCTCGCCGCGGCGGTCCCGGTGGCGGCCGCGGCCACGGTGATGGGGCTGGAGCGGTTCCGCCGCCACCAGTACCCGCTCGACGAGCCGTTCCCCACGGCCCCGCCGTCGTCGACCGAGATCGAGGACACCAGCGCGACGCTCTACACGTACGGCGCGGACCTCTACGACGCGATGCTCGAGGCGATCCGCGGCGCGCAGCGGGAGATCTTCCTGGAGACGTACATCTGGAAGGACGACGAGGTCGGCCGCCAGTTCAAGCAGGCGCTGGTGGAGGCGGCGGCCCGCGGCGTCGCGGTCTACGTCGTCTACGACGGCTTCGCGAACCTCGTGATCTCCCGGCGCTTCTACGACCTGCCCGGCGTGCACGTGCTGCGCTTCCCTGCGATGCGGCCCGGGCTGCTGATGCTCGACGTGCGGCGCTCGGGCCGCGACCACCGCAAGATCCTCGTCGTCGACGACGAGACCGCGTTCGTCGGCGGGTACAACATCGGCTCCCTCTACGCGACGCAGTGGCGCGACACGCACCTGCGCCTCACGGGCCCGTCGGCGTGGGAGCTGCGGAACGCGTTCGTCGACTTCTGGAACCGGTGGCGCGGGCCGCGCCTGCCGGTCCTGCAGGACGTCGGTTCCTCGCTGTGGCTGCCCGAGCTGCGGGCGGCGCGCAACGCGCCCTCGGAGCTCGTCTTCCCCATCCGGGGCATCTACCTCGACGCGATCGACCGCGCCTGCTCGCACGTGTACATCACCCAGGCGTACTTCATCCCCGACGAGGACATCCAGGCGGGGCTGCTCGCGGCCGCGGCGCGCGGGGTCGACGTGCGCGTCCTCGTGCCGGAACGGTCGAACCACGTGGTGGCCGACTGGCTCGCCCGCGGCCACTACTCGACGCTGCTGCGCGGCGGCGTGCGGATCCTCCTCTACCAGGGGGCGATGATCCACGCGAAGACCGCGACGATCGACGGGCGCTGGACCACGGTCGGCACCGCGAACATCGACCGGCTGAGCCTCACGGGCAACTACGAGATCAACCTCGAGGTCGTGGACGACGGCCTCGCGGGGCAGCTCGAGGACGCGTTCCGCATGGACCAGTCGAACTCGCGGGAGCTGACCCTCGCGGAGTGGCAGCGCCGGCACCCGCTCTCGAAGGTCGCCGAGCGGCTCATGTCACCGCTGCGCCCCTTCCTCTGATCCCGCTGAGGGGGGCGGCTGGCGGACGCTGACGCTGTCAGCCCGCGGTGCGTGCGCGGCGCCGGGCGGCGAGCTCGTCGCCCTCGTGCGCGGCGGGCTCCTCGTCCTCGAGGGACTCGGTCGGCATCTCGGACAGGGTGCCCTCGATGTCGCGCCACACGCGGCCCACGGCGATGCCGAACACGCCCTGGCCGCCCTGGACGAGGTCCACGACCTCGTCGGGCGACGTGCACTCGTAGACGGACGCGCCGTCGCTCATGAGCGTGATCTGCGCCAGGTCCTCGACGCCGCGCTCGCGCAGGTGCGTGACGGCGCTGCGGATCTGGTGCAGCGAGACCCCGGTGTCGAGGAGTCGCTTGACCACCTTGAGCACGAGGATGTCGCGGAAGCTGTACAGGCGGTGCGTGCCCGAGCCGGTCGCGGGCCGGATGGACGGCTCCACGAGCCCGGTGCGGGCCCAGTAGTCGAGCTGGCGGTAGGTGATCCCGGCGACCCGGCACGCCGTGGTGCCGCGGTACCCGGTCGCGGCGTCCTGCTCCGTGAGGTCCTCGCCGAAGAGGAGCCCCTGGGCGCCGTGCGGCACCGAAGCACCCGTGGGGACGCTTGCCTCACCGCTGCTGTTCACTGTGCCTCCTGGTGTTGGACTCCACGCTAGGACGCCCCTGGGGGGTCGTCAACGACGTCGGCGCCGAGCGGGACCGCGTGTCGCGCTGCCGTGCCCCCCGCGCCGGGGCCTGCGCCCGTCCCTCAACTGTCGATCACGACTTGAGGGTTCGGCTCCTACGGTAACCGAGTCCGACCGTCAACCGGAGGTCGAGGGTCGGTCCGGGCGTGGCGACGTCAGGGGGGCGCGTCGTCAGGCCGTTCCCCACCGTTCGGTGGGGTGCCCGGCTCGTGCGGTCCCCCGGGCGCCGTGAAGTCCGCCGCGGTCGCGTGGTCCAGGAAGTCGCGGAACTTCTCCACCTCGCGCTGCTGCTCGACGTCCACCACCTCGACGCCGGCGACGGCGACCACCTCGGCGGAGCAGAGCACCGGGCTCCCCGTCCGCACCGCCAGGGCGATGGCGTCCGACGCGCGCGAGTCGAGGCGGGTGCCGTTCGACAGGACGAGCTCGGCGAAGAACACCCCGCCGTCGAGCGCGACGATCTCGACCCGCTCGAGCTCGACGCCCACCGCGCCGAGGAGGTCCCGCAGCAGGTCGTGCGTCATCGGGCGCGGGGTCACGAGCCCGGCCTGCGCCATCGCGATGGCCGACGCCTCGCGCGCCCCGATGACGATGGGGACGGCGAGGTTCGCGGCGGCGTCCAGGAGCAGCACGACGATCTCCTGGTCGTGCTGCTGCTGCCGCACCCCGAGGACCTCCACCGGGACCATCGGGGCGTCGCTCGCGTCGTCGGGTTCCACCGATCCACGGTACGTCCGCACGGTGCCGCACGTCGCCCGGGGGCGAGCCGGATCGCGACGGCGCAGCCCGCGACCGCGACGGGCCGGTCAGACGAGGTCGCTCGACCCCTGGCGCACCCATGTCGAGTGCAGGCGGGCGAGCAGCTCTCCCACCTCGGCCGCCAGCTCCGCACCCTGGGCGCGTGCGGACGGGGTCTGCTGGCTGCGGTAGGGCGCCACCAGCTGGTCGACCAGGCCCACGTGCCGGTCCGCCGACGCGCGCAACGACCGCAGGTGCCGCGGCTCGATGCCGTGCTCCGCGAGCCGCGCCGCGATCCGCACCACGTCAGGGGCGCCGTCGTCCAGCCGGCTGCCGGCCCGGGCCTGCAGCACGCCCGCGGACACCAGCTCCTGCACGAAACGGGGCGTCGTGCCGGTCGCCTCGGCGACGGACTCCACCGTCCACCGCCGCCGGGCGACCTCTGTCGCGGCACCCGCGTCGGCGAGCCGGGGGGCCGGGCCGGGCGCGGGCTCCCCCGCGTCCATCTCGGCGAGACGCTCCTTGATGACCTTCAGCGGCAGGTACGAGTCCCGCTGCTCCGTCAGCACGAACCGCAGGCGCTCGACGTCGGCGGGGCTGTACTGCCGGTAGCCCGACGGGGTGCGCACCGGGTCGATCAGTCCCTGGTCCTCGAGGAACCGCAGCTTGGAGTGCGAGACGGACGGGAACTCCGGGCCCAGCTGGGCGAGCACGTCGGAGATCCGCATCGTCGCCTGGCGCGAGATCCCCCGCGGCCAGGGTTCCGGCGCACCGCCGGGCTCCTCGCCCTGCGCGGCCTGCGCCGCCGTCACGACGCGGGCGCCTGCGGGTCCCGCGGCGCCTGCGGGCTGGCGTGGAACGACATGCGGAACTTGCCGATCTGCACCTCGTCGCCCGTGGTCAGCGGCGCCGCGTCGATGCGCTCCCGATTGACGTACGTGCCGTTGAGCGAGCCGATGTCCCGGACGACGAAGCGGTCGCCCTCGCGGGCGAACTCCGCGTGCTTGCGCGACACCGTCACGTCGTCGAGGAAGATGTCGGCCTGCTCGCTGCGGCCGGCGACCGCGCGGTCGGAGTCCAGCAGGAAACGCTCCCCGACCGCTCCGGAGCCGTACTGCACCACCAGGAGCGCCGAGTGCCGCGGCAGTGCCGCGACGGCGGCGGCCTCCTCGGCGGTGAGCGGGATCCGGAACGCCTGCTCCTCCGCGGGCGCGCCCACGCGCCCCAGGTGCGCGGTGGTGTCCGCGGCCGCTTGGTGCGGCGGAAGGGAGCGGGGGTCCGTCATCAGTCCTCCTGTGAGGTCGGGCCGGTGGGTCGGGCGACGCTGCCGGCCGGCCCGAGGGCCGGTGCCCCCGGAAGGCCGACTGTGCGTCCGACGTGCGCCGTCGTCCGACAAACCTACCCCGACCGGGGCACGGGCGGGAAGCCCGCCCACCTCCGGAGGGCACGCCCGACCGCACGTCGGACTCGTCAGCCGCGCTCGCGCTCCGGCTGGGCGTACTCGGGCTCCTGCGGCGGCGTGACCGCCGTGATCTTCACCGCGTCCTCGCGGGCCGTCGACGCCTCGGCGCCCGCCGTGCGCACCGTCGCGAGCGCGCCGCCCGGGATCTCCAGCGCGCGGTCCATCGTCTCGGGGTCGCCGATGACGGTCCACTCGTACGGGGAGGACAGGGACGTCCCGTCGACGACGATCGCGTTCCCGTCGTCCTCGAACCAGGTGGACGTGACGAGGCGCACCCCGTTGAGCTCGACGACCTCCGCACCCGCGTTGCGCAGCTCCTCCAGCACGTTGAACATCTGTGACGCCTTCAGCGCGGCGCCCGGGTCCTGGATCGTGACCCGCACGCCCGGGCCCTGCGCCGGCAGCCGTCCCGACAGGATGCCCTCGGACTCCGCACGCTGCTCCGCCAGCTCGAGGGCCGACCGCGCCTGCCCGGAGCCGGACTCCAGCTCGTCGCGCGTCGCCTCCAGCCCCGAGACCTCGTCACCGAGCTGCTGCGCCCGGTCCGTGACCTCGTCGAGCAGGCGCACCAGGTCCTCCTGCCGGGCCGACGACAGCTGGTCCGACGCCGACTGCTGCACCTGCACGACCAGCGCGAACCCCAGCGCGGCGCACAGCACGCCCGCCAGCACCTGGGACCGGCTCGCCCGGGGGCGCAGCGCCGCCCCGAGCCGGCGCCAGCCGCTCGGTGCGGGGTCCGCGGTCCCGTCGGTCCCGTCGGCCGTGGGCTCGGTCGCCGGCTCGCTCGTCGGAGTCCCGGTCAGGGGCCTCGCACCAGCCGGCGCCTCGGTGCCCCCGGCCGGGCTCTCGTCGGCGGGGTCCGCGCTCTCCGGCTCATGGTGCCCCTGCTCGTCGTGCCCCGGTCCGACGTCCGTCACGGCCGGAGTCTCGATCACGGCCGGAGTCTCGATCGGGGGCGGCGGCGCCCCGTCGGTCTCGTCGTCCGTGCCGTCGTCCGCAGGCGGCACGTCCGCGTCGACGAGCGGCGCGGCGCTGGTCACCGGTTCCTCGTCGTCCGCAGGCTCCGCACCGAGGCCAGCGCCCGCCGCAGAGGTGTCGGCCTGCGTGGAGGGGACGTCGACCGGTGCCTCGTCGGAAGGGACGGCAAGGGGCGTGGCCTCCTCCGGGAGATCCGCTTCCTCCGCGACGTCGGACTGCTCGTCCTCCGCGCCGGGGGTCTCGCGGGCGTCGCGGTCCTGGGAGGGCCCGGCGCTCGGGGCGGTGCCCGCGCCGTCGTCGATGCCACCATCCGCGGCGCCCGACGACGGGGTCCCGGCGGTGGCGTCGTCGTCGGTGCCGGCGACGTCGGTGACGTCGGGGGTGTCGGGGCGGTCGCCCTTCGGGTCGCTCATCCGCCGCTCACGCCTTGAACAGGTGGCGGCGGATGGCCGCCGCGTTCGAGAAGATCCGGATGCCCAGCACCACCACGACCGCGGTCGACAGCTGCGCACCCACGCCCAGCTGGTCGCCCAGGAACACGATGAACGCCGCCACGACCACGTTCGACAGGAACGACACCAGGAACACCTTGTCGTCGAACAGGCCGTCGAGCTTGGCGCGGAGGCCCCCGAACAAGGCGTCCAGCGCGGCCACGACCGCGATCGGAAGATAGGGCTGCAACGCCACCGGCACGGTCGGCTGCAGCACCAGCCCGGCGATCACGCCGATCACGAGCCCGATCGCGGCGATCATGAGCGTTCCTCCTCGGTGTCGGACGACGACGTCCTCTGCGACGTCCCCGGCGATGTGCTCTCACGTGTGCTCTGCGGTGCCCCCTGGGCGTCGTCGCCCGGCTGCGAGGACTCCCCCGCACCCGACGGCGACGCGTACCGCAGGGTCTGGTTCCCCACGCCCGGCAGCGACAAGTCGCTCTGCGGGGTCACGCTCGACTGGATCCCGTAGCGCGACCCCAGCAGCTGCAGGTACGCCGGGGCGCCGGAGCGAGCGTACGCGGTCTGCATGTCGTCAGGGTCACCGATCGCCCGGATCGTGTAGGTCGGCCCCGGGAGCGGCACGAGGTCCACCAGGATGGCGTCACCGGCGTTGCGGATCGCGGACAGCGACGTCAGCCGCTGGTCGTCCACCGAGATCGCCTCCGCGCCCGCAGCCCACAGGGCGTTCACCACGGTCTGCACGTCCGCGTCCCGCACCCGGGCGCTCGCGTCGGGGTCGGACTCGGACTGCGCGGCGTCACCGTCGGACAGGGAGACCACCAGGCCCGGACCGCTGACCGCCGCCGACCCGCTCACCACGCCGTCGCGCTGGAGCGTCTGCAGGAGGCCCGGGTCCTCGCTGGCGAGAGCGGTGTGCTGCAACGCCTCGATCTCGTCGCTCAGCGCCACCGACCGGGCCTGCAGCGCGTCCACCTCGTCGCGCCGGTCCACGATCTGCGTCTCCAGCACCTCGCGCGCCGCCGCCACCTCGGCCTGGGGCGCTCGCAGCTGGCGCGCCGCGGACACGGTCAGCAGACCCAGCAGGGCGGCCAGCAGCAGCAGGAGCACGACGGAGAGCCCCCGGCGTCCCGTCGGGCGCCCGGCCCGCGCCGCCTCCGCGCGCCGCTCGGCCTCCTCCGCGTACCCCGGGTCGAGAGGCTTCTCCATCACCTCGACCAGCAGGGTCATCGACTCGTCCGGGCGACGGCGCCCCGGCGCGCGCACCGGCGCCGTCACGCCTCACCCCCCGAGCCCTCGACGTCGGGCCCGGCGCTCGCGGCCACCAGCAGCTCGCGCGCCTGCCGCAGGTACTGCACGCCCGCCACCCAGTACAGGCCGACGCCCCACCACGTGAACGCCCAGCCCACGACGTGCGCCGCCGCGCCGACCCCACCCGGCACCGTCGCCAGGAGGAGCAGCGGGAACGCGTACAGGAGCGCGAACGTCCCGGCCTTGCCCACGAAGCTCACCGGCAGCGGCCCGTACCCGTGCCGCGCGAGCACCGGCAGCAGGCACGCGAGCATCACGTCCCGGGCGACGATCACCACGAGGATCCACAGCGGGATCACGTCCCGCCAGGTCAGGCCGATCAGGGTGACGAAGATGAAGAGGCGGTCCGCCGCCGGGTCGAGCATCTGCCCCAGCCGCGTCACCTGGTGCAGCCGCCGCGCCAGCACGCCGTCCAGCCAGTCCGTGAAGCCGGAGAAGGCCAGGACCGCGAGGGCCCACACGTCCTCGCCCACCACGATCAGCACCGCGAACACCGGCACCAGGGCCAGGCGCAGCAAGCTCACCAGGTTCGGGATCGTGAAGACCCGGCTGCTGATCTCCTGGCCCTCCTGCACGGGGCACATCCTACGCACGCGGCCTGCGCCCAGTGGCCGAACTCACCGGCACCCGCCGGACGACCACCGGCCCCGGCCGGTAGACTGGGACCACCTTCGGAGTTCGTCGTGCCTCCCGCGTGTTCGTTGTGCCCCGCTCAGAGCGGGGCTGGTGTGTGTCCGGGACCGAGCGACCGTGCCGCCTCCTCGGCGGTACAGGACTCCTCCCCCACCACCCACAGAACGGTGACCCCTCTTGAGCACCCCTGACTCCACCCTGCCCACCGAGCCCACCTCCGGGCAGACCACCGGGCAGGACCCCACGTTCGCCGACCTCGGCCTCCCCGCACCGCTGCAGGCCGCCGTCGACGACCTCGGGTTCACGACGCCGTCACCCATCCAGGCGCGCGCCATCCCCGAGCTCCTCGCCGGCCGCGACATCACCGGCGTCGCCCAGACCGGCACCGGCAAGACCGCCGCCTTCGGCATCCCGCTGCTCGCCGCACTCGACCCGCAGGCCTCCGTCGCCGGCGGGCACGTGCAGGCCCTCGTCCTCGCCCCCACCCGCGAGCTCGCGCTCCAGGTCGCCGAGGCCGTCGAGTCGTTCGCCACCCACCTGCCCGGGGTGCGCGTCACCTCTGTGTACGGCGGCTCCCCCTACCAGCCGCAGCAGCGCGCCCTGCGCGACGGCGTGCACGTCGTCGTCGGCACCCCCGGCCGCGTCATGGACCACCTCGAGCGGGGCACCCTCTCCCTCGACGGCGTCAAGTTCCTCGTCCTCGACGAGGCCGACGAGATGCTCCGCATGGGCTTCGCCGAGGACGTCGAGACGATCTTCGGCCAGGCGCCCGCGAAGCGACAGGTCGCCCTGTTCTCCGCGACCATGCCACCCGCGATCCGCGCCGTCGCCGAGACCCACCTCACCGACCCCGTCGCGATCGCCGTCTCCCGTCAGTCCTCCACCGTGTCGACCGTCGAGCAGACCTACGCCGTCGTGCCCTTCCGGCACAAGATCGGCTCCCTCGTCCGGGTGCTCGCCACCTCCGACGCCGACGCCACCATCGTCTTCACCCGCACCCGCAAGGACGCCGAGGAGGTCGGCGCCGCCCTCGTGGAGCGCGGCACCTCCGCCGCCACCATCTCCGGCGACGTCGCCCAGAAGGAGCGCGAGAAGATCGTCGAGCGCCTCAAGTCCGGCGCCCTCGACGTGCTCGTCGCCACCGACGTCGCCGCCCGCGGCCTCGACGTCGACCGCATCGGCCTCGTCGTCAACTTCGACATCCCCCGCGAGCCCGAGGCCTACGTGCACCGCATCGGGCGCACCGGCCGCGCCGGGCGCACCGGCCGCGCCCTGTCGTTCGTCACGCCCCATGAGCGCGGCAAGCTCAAGCACATCGAGCGGACCATCCGCACGACGCTCGCCGAGGTCGAGATCCCCTCGCCCCGCGACGTCTCGGAGCACCGCGCCCGTCGCCTCCTCGACGCCGTCGGCACGCGCATCGAGGCCGGCCGCCTCGACCTGTACACCCGGATGCTCCAGGAGCGCGCCGGCTCCGCGTCCGACGCCGCGGACGCCGAGGGCACGCCGGCCCCCGTCGAGGGTGGCGACGACGCCCTGCAGGTCGCGGCCGCCCTTCTGGCGCTCGCGGTCGGGGACGACGGCCCCCAGCAGCGCGCAGCCCAGGAGGAGCACGAGCGCGAGCGGGCCGAGGCCAAGGGCGGGCGCACCCGCGAGACGCACCGCGCCGAGCGGACCGAGCGCGACGGCGACCGCACCGGCCGCCACCCCCGCTCGGACCGCGACCGGGACGACCGCGGCCGCGGCATCCGCCGTCCCGCCGCCGGCACGCGCTACCGCATCTCCGTCGGCCACACGCACGGCGCGCAGCCGCGCGGCATCGTCGGGGCGCTCACGCACGAGGGCGGCCTGTCGGGCAGCGACATCGGCAAGATCGACATCTTCGGCAACTTCTCGCTGGTCGACATCACGCGGCCGCTCGACGACGCCGACATGAACCGGATCGGCCGCGCCCACGTGGCCGGCAAGGCGCTCCGCATCTCCGTCGACAAGGGCGCGCCGGAGCGCCGCGCCCCGCGCACGGAGCGGCCCCGCACCGACCGTCGTCCGGCCCGCACGGCCTGACGCACCGGGCGGCCTGCCCGCGACACGACGAAGCCCCGCGAGCCGTGCGGTTCGCGGGGCTTCGTCGTGTCGCGGCGGTGGCGAAGGCGGTCAGGTGCGGTCCGGCGCCTCGCCGAGGCTCACGACGAGGGACCTCAGCCGCCGCGCCTCCGCCATCCCCCGCTCGCCGTCGGCGCGCTGGATGCCCATGACGGCGATCGTGCCGCCGTCGGCGAGGTCGAGCCGCACCCACGGGTCGTCGGGGCCGAGCCGCACCTCGACGATCTCCGCCCACGCGAGCGTCCGCGAGCGGACGAGGTTGCGGACCCGCAGGCCCTCCTCCGACGGGACGGCATGCACGCCGCCGAGCCGCCACAGCAGCCAGGTGACGCCGAGCGCGAAGACGATGAAGGAGACCTTGTTCACCGCGGCCGCGCCCATCGGCCCGTTCGAGCTGAGGCCGACCACGACGCTCCCGACCGCGGCGACCACCCACACGAACCAGGCCGAGACCTGGCCCCACAGCGGGCGGAACGTGCGGAAGCGTGACGAGCTCATGCCGACCACGCTGCCACCGCGCGCGCGTGCTCGACAGGCCGGCGGGCGCCGACCCGCCAGGTCACAGGCGGCTGGCGTGGATGGAGGTCACGATGATGCCGCGCGCCCCCACCTCGTACAGCGCGTCCATCACGCGGTTCGTCTCCGAGCGCTTCACCATCGACCGCACCGCCGCCGACTCGCCGTTGTGCAGCGGCGACACGGTGGGCGACTCGAAGCCGGGGGTCACCGCCACGGCGGCGTCCACGAGCTCCATCGGCACGTCGTAGTCCATGAGCACGTACTCGTGCGCGGTGATGACGCCCTGCAGGCGCCGGGTGAGCACGTCCAGCCCGGCCGGCTCCGCGACGTCGCTGCGGCGGATGAGCAGCGCCTCGGAGCGCAGGATCGGCTCACCGAACACCTCCAGGCCCGCCGCGCGCAGCGTGGTGCCCGTCTCGACGACGTCGGCGATGACGTCCGCGACGCCCAGGCGCACGGAGCTCTCCACCGCGCCGTCGAGGTGCACCACCGCCGACGGCTCGATCCCCCGCTCGCGCAGGTAGGACCGGACCAGGGTGTCGTACGAGGACGCCACCCGGCGTCCCGCGATCTGGTCGACGTCGGTGATGGTGCCCGCCGGCGCGGCGAACCGGAACGTCGATGCGGCGAAGCCCAGCGGCAGGTGCTCGACGGCGTCCGCCCCCGAGTCGAGCAGCAGGTCGCGGCCGGTGATGCCGACGTCGACGGTGCCGGACCCCACGTACACCGCGACGTCGCGCGGGCGCAGGAAGAAGAACTCGGCGCCGTTGTCCGGGTCGGCGAGCACGAGCTCGCGGGTGTCGCGGCGCTGGCGGTAGCCCGCCTCGCGCAGCATGTCGGAGGCCGGGACGGAGAGGGACCCCTTGTTGGGGACGGCGATACGGAGCACTGCGTTACCTCGTTCTGATCAGGTCGGGACGTGTCGGGCGGCTGGGCGCGCGCGACGGACGTCGGGGCCGCACCGTGACGGTGCGACCCCGGTCCGGGCGCTCACAGATGCGCGTACACGTCCTCGAGCGTCAGCCCCTTGGCCAGCATGAGCACCTGCAGGTGGTACAGCAGCTGCGAGATCTCCTCCGCGGCCGCCTCGTCGGTCTCGTGCTCGGCGGCCATCCAGACCTCGGCCGCCTCCTCCACGATCTTCTTCCCGATCGCATGCACGCCGGCGTCCAGCTCGGCCACGGTCCCCGACCCGGCGGGGCGGGTCGTGGCCTTCTCGGTCAGCTCGGCGAACAGGGAGTCGAACGTCTTCACCCGCTCAGCCTAGACGCCGGGACCCCGGGCTCTGGGCGCGGTTTCGTCCCTCGGGACGGTGAGTTCCGGTGGTTCATGGCGCTTGGCACACTATTTTTGTGAGGAGAAGCGGACCCGGGACCACTCCCCCCGAGGATCAGTGGGCGTGCGCCGACGCCAGACCCCGCAGCGCCTCGATCTCCGCCGGTACGTCCTCCGCCCCGTAGACGGCGGAGCCCGCGACGAAGACGTTCGCCCCCGCGTCCGCCGCGCGCTCGATCGTGTCGCGCGACACTCCCCCGTCGACCTGGATCCACACGTCCAGCCCCGACTCCCCCACCGCCTGCCGGGCGCGCCGGATCTTCGGCAGCGTGCCGTCGATGAACGACTGCCCGCCGAAGCCGGGTTCCACGGTCATGACGAGGATCATGTCGATCTCCGGCAGGAGGTCGAGGAACGGCTCCACCGGCGTCGCCGGCCGGAGCGCGACGCCCGCCCTCGCCCCCAGGCGCCGCAGCTCCCGCGCGAGGCGGACCGGAGCCGTGGCGGCCTCCGCGTGGAACGTCACCGAGGCGGCCCCGGCCTCCGCGTACGCGGGCGCCCAGCGGTCCGGGTCCTCGATCATCAGGTGTGCGTCGAGCGGCACCGGCGAGACCTGCGCGAGCCGCTCGAAGACCGGCAGGCCCAGCGTGAGGTTCGGCACGAAGTGGTTGTCCATGACGTCCACGTGGGCGTAGTCGGCGGTGGCGATGGCCCCCAGGTCGCGCTCGAGGTTCGCGAAGTCGGCCGACAGGATGCTCGGGTTGATCAGCGCAGGCATGCGCCCAGCGTAGGCGGCGCAGCCACTACGCTCGCCCCGTGCCACCGCTCCCCTCCCCCACCGAGCCGTCGCCGACGACGGCCGTCGCGCCCCCGGTCGTGCGTGCCGCCGTCGCCGACGACCTGCCCACCGTCGCGGCCATCCTCGAGCCGTACGTCACCGGCACGGCCGTGACGTTCGACGAGCAGGCCCCCGACGTCGCCGCGTGGCGCCAGCGCCTCGTGGACCTGGACGCCCGCGGCCTGCCGTTCCTCGTGGCCGAGGTCGACAGGGCCGTCGTCGGCTACGCGTACGCGTCCCCCTGGCGCCCCAAGGCCGCCTACCGGTACACGGTGGAGGACACGATCTACCTCGCCCCCGCGGCCCAGGGACGCGGCGTCGGCTCCCTGCTCATGACGGCGCTGCTCGAGGCCTGCTCGCGCGCCGGCGTGCGGCAGGTCGTGGCCGTCGTGGCCGACGACCCCGCGGCGGCCGGCTCCCTGCCCCTGCACCGCCGGTTCGGCTTCGAGGTCGCCGGCGTGCTGCGCGACGTCGGGGTCAAGCACGGCCGCACCGTGAGCACCACGCTGCTGCAGCTCACCCTCGCCTGACGCGCCTGCGCGCCTCAGGAGTGCAGCCCGGCACGCAGCGTGTCGGTCCGGTCCTCCACGGTCCGCCACGCCTCGGGGCCCACGCCCGGGTGCGCGTCGCGGTCGATCTCCTCGAGCCCGGTGCGCAGGCCGTCGAGCGTGGCCGCCACGGCGCGCAGGGCACGGCGGCGGGGCAGCCCCCACGACTCCCCCTCCCCGACGAGGTGCTCGGCCGTGATGCGGTCCATGTCGCGCTCCCCGGACACGTCCATCGCGAAGACCCGCGACGCGTGCGTGTGGTGCAGGTGCATGGACACGTCGTAGGCGGGCGCGAGCGCGACCGTGCCGTCCGCGCGCCGGAGCACCGAGACGTTCTTCGCGTGCGCGTCGGTGTTCCCGACCGCCAGGTTCAGGGTCGTGAGGGCGAGCAGGCCGTCGGGCCGGGCGCCGTCGTCGCGCAGCGTGCGGGCGATCCGGGCCAGGGAGGGCAGCGCGCGCCCGTGCTGGAACTTGCGCTCGGGGTCGCGGGTGTTGATGCCGAGCGCCTGCGCCCCGTCCTCCTGGTGCACCCGTCGCTGACCGCCCGGGGCGTCCGCGTCGGGCACGCGGTCGTAGCGTGAGACGACGATCGCGCGAACGTCGTCGAACGTGACCACCTCGGCGTCGATCGACGTGAGACCCACGCGGCGGGCCAGGTCGAGCGCGGCGGCCTCAGTATCGACCAGGTCGGCCGTGGGAGAGCCCGCCTCGCGCGCCACCTTGAGGATGTGCGTCGTCGGCTGGGTGGGCGACGCACGGAGCCAGCCGCGCTCGTCGCGTACCAGCCCGATCTTGGGCTCCATACCGGGCAGGGAGCTCGTCAGGTGCCTGCTGCGTCCATGCCCGCCGGCACGTGCCAGGCTCTCCCGAAGGAGCGTCGCCACGCCTCGGTCGTCGAGACGGGTCGCCGGTCGTGCCGCCGGTTCCGGGTCGGCCCCAGGAGGTACGAGCAGGAGGGCACCGACGGTGTCACCTCCGAAGGCGGCGAAGAAGCCGACGGAATCCTCGGGGTCGACGCCGGCCTCCATCGCCATGGAGTCACGCACGCGCCCCTCGGGCATCAGCCCGTCGAGCCAGGCCGTCACCCGGGCCGACGACGGCGGTGCGTCCGGGTCCATGGGGAGGAGGTGGGACAGCACGCGCGCGCCGTATCCCCATCGCGCGACCGCTCCGGCGTCCCACTCCAGGTCGACCCTGTGAGTCCCCCGTGGACTCGAACGCCCGACGAACCGGGCTACCCGGATCCCGTACAGCCACGCGTCGAGCTCACTCGCCGGCACGGCCCGCCCTCTCCGCCAGCCGCACGTCGACGCCCAAGGCGTCGAACATCTCGAACAGTCGCGTGATGTAGAGGTTCTCGACACCCGACTCGACCTCGGACACGTACTGTCGGGTCAGCCCGAGCTCGTCCGCGAGCGCCCCCTGGCTCAGGCCTTCGCGCTTGCGTGTCTGCTGGACGAAGCGTCCGATGTCGCGCGGGCTTCGCGCTACCGTCCATCGTTCGCCGTTCATGTCGGCACCTCGTTGCGTCGGGATTTCCTGACCCCCCTGGGTGGCGCCACCATATCCTGGCAACACCGGGGAGTGCAAGAAGATCCCGACATCTACGCGATCCGGCGCAGCAGCGTGAGGTGCATCGCGTCGGTGCCGTGCACGTGCGGCCACAGCTGCACGTCCAGCCCGTGCGCGCCGCCGTCCGGGGCGCCGAGATCGATGTCCGCACCGGGCACCAGCGCGTCGCGCACCGCCGGCCGGGCGTCGATGCGCTCCGCGTCGTCCCGACGGCGCAGCACGTCGTCGACCACGAGCCGCGTCTCCGCCAGGTGCGGGGAGCAGGTGACGTACGCGACGACGCCGCCGGGACGCACCGCGTCGAGGGCGGAGGCGAGCAGCTCGCGCTGCAGCACCGTCAGTGTGCCCAGGTCGGCCGGGGTGCGGCGCCAGCGCGACTCGGGACGCCGGCGCAGTGCGCCGAGCCCGGTGCAGGGGGCGTCGACGAGGACCCGGTCGTAGGCGGCGGGCTCCTCGGTGCCGACCTCCCGGCCGTCGCCGGTGCGCACGCGCTCCACGACGCCCTCCGGCACGGCGCGCAGGGCCCGCTCGACGAGGCGGGCGCGGTGCGGCTGCACCTCGTTGGCGACGAGGGTGGCGCCTCGCTCCCCCGCGAGCGCCGCGAGGAGGGCGGCCTTGCCGCCCGGCCCGGCACAGAGGTCGAGCCAGCGCGCGTCGGCGCCGTCGAGCGGGGCGCCTGCGAGTGCGAGGGTGACGAGCTGCGAGCCCTCGTCCTGGACGCCTGCGCGGGCATCAGCGACGGCAGGCAGCGCGGCGGGGTCGCTGCCGCCGGCGAGGACGAGCGCGGTCGGCGCCCAGCGGCCCGGCTCGAGCCGCACGTCGGCGTCGTGGGCCTGCTCCTGGAGCAGGTCGGGCGCCGCGAGGCCGGGGCGCGCGACGAGGGTCACGCGGGGCGCGGCGTTGTCCGCGTCGAGCAGGTCGGCGATCTCGTCGGGGCCGCGTCCGTGGCCCGCGAGCGCCTCGCGCAGGGCCCTGGTGATCCACACCGGGTGCGAGCCGACCGTGGCGAGCCCGGTGACGGTGTCGGGCGCCTCCTCGGTGAGGCGGGCGAGCCATTCCTCGAGGGGCGTGCGTCCGACGGCGCGCAGGACGGCGTTGACCATCTGGGCCGGCCCGGCGCCCACGCGGTCGCGGGCGAGCGCGACGGTCTCGGAGACTGCCGCGTGGGACGGGACGCGCATCCCCAGGAGCTGGTGCGTGCCGAGGCGGAGGACGTCGAGCACCTCGGGGTCGAGCTGGTCGAGGGGGCGGGTCACGCAGCGGGCGAGGATCGCGTCGTAGCGTCCGCGCAGGCGCAGGGTGCCGTACGCGAGCTCGGTGGCGAACGCGGCGTCGCGGCCGGCGATCCTGCGTTCGCGGAGCAGGGGCGGGAGCACGAGGTTGGCGTAGGCGTCGGAGCCGTCCACCTGGCGCAGCACGTCGTAGGCCGCGGTGCGGGCCGGGTCGGTGTGGCGGCGGCGCTCGCCGGGCGCCTGGGCGCTGCGGTGCGTCTCGCCGCGGGTGCGGGCGGCGCTGCGCTGGCGTCCCTTGCTGTTGCGGGCGGGCGCGCGGCGCTCGTCCCGGCGGTCGTCGCTCATCGGGCGTCCTGCCCGAGGCGCAGGGAGGCGTCGCCGGCGTCCCCGGTGAAGAGGCCGCGCGCGCCGCGTGCCCAGTCCGCGGCGGGCATCGGCTTCTTGCCGACGGGCTGCACGTGCCCGAGCGCGACGGCGTGCGTGGCGGTCCCGACGAGGACCTCCTTCTTGCCGGGGCGCACCTCGCCGGGGGCGAGGTCGGTGACGTCGGGTCGCGGGGTGACGGGACCCAGGCCGAGGCGGGCGCCCGGGGCGGCGTCGAGCCCGGCGGTGGGCGGCAGGGTGGTCCACGCGCCGGGGGCGGGGGTGACGGCGCGGATCCGTCGGTCGACGGCGAGTGCGGGGTCGTCCCAGCGGACGCGGGCGTCGTCGGTCGTCACCTTGGGCGCGAGGGAGACGCCGTCCGCGGGCTGCGGCTGGGGCGCGAGCGTCCCGTCCTCGAGGGCGTCGAGGGTCGCGACGAGCAGGTCGGCGCCGCTGGTGGCCAGCCGGCCGAGCAGGTCGCCGGAGGTGTCGCGGGGGCGGATCGTCTCCGTGGCGGTGCCGAGCACCGGGCCGGTGTCCATGCCCTCGTCGAGGAGGAACGTCGTCGCGCCGGTGACCTCGTCCCCGGCGAGCACAACGTGCTGCACGGGGGCGGCCCCGCGCCACGCGGGCAGGACGGAGAAGTGCAGGTTGACCCAGCCGAGGCGCGGGACGGCGAGCACGTCGGCGCGCAGGAGGTGCCCGTACGCGACGACGGGGGCGGCGTCGACGTCGAGCTCGCGCAGCGTCGCGAGGAACTCCTCCCCGCGCGGGCGCTCGGTGAGGACCGGGATCCCGGCCTCCTCGGCCGCGAGGCGCACCGGGCTGGGCACGAGCCGGCGGCCGCGTCCGGCGGGCGCGTCCGCCCGGGTCAGGACGGCGACGACCTCGTGGCGCGACGCCAGCAGGGCGCGCAGGGACGGGACGGCAGGGTCAGGGGTTCCGGCGAAGAGCAGGCGCACCACCCGATCGTAGTCGGGCGAGCGGGTCCCGGTCCGCGGGCGCCGGGGCGCCGTCGAGCGTCATGCAGCGGCGTGGCCCGCTCGTGGTCGCGAGAGGTCGTGGGCGCCGACCGGCATCGTGACCGTCCGGTCGACGTCCTCCCTCGTGCTCGTGCCGGCTACCGGCCGACAGGGAGACCGAGGTCGCGCAGGGCGGCGCGCAGCGCCGCGGCGTCGGTGAAGCGGACGGCGTGGAAGCCCAGCTCGCGGGCGGCCTCGACGTTGGCGGGGCTGTCGTCGACGAAGACGGCGCGCGCGGGGTCGACGTCGTGCGTGACCATCAGGTGCCGGAAGATCGCCGGGTCGGGCTTCGCGAGCCCCACCCGCCCGGACACCACCACGTGCTCCATGCGCGTCGTCGCGGGGGCCGCCCCGGCGGCGTGCCCGAACAGCTCGTCCGACCAGTTGGTGAGCCCGAGGAGGCGCACGCCGGCGGCCGCCAGCTCGTCGACGAGCTCCGCCGAGCCCGGGACGGGCCCGGTCAGGGTGCCGGGGAAGCCCGCCACGTACTCGTCGAGCAGCGGCTGCAGGTGGGGCCGGTCGGCCAGGCTGGCGCGGGCGTCGGTCCAGCTGCGCCCGGCGTCCTGGGCGAGGTTGAGGGCGGGGAAGTCGACGTCCGCCATCCAGGCGTCCACCTCGGCGCGCGTGCGCCCCGGGAACGCCCCGTAGGGGTCCCAGCCGACGAGCACGTTGCCGAAGTCGAGCACCACCGTGTCGACGAGGGCCTCGGCGGGGCCAGGAGCCATCAGAGCATCTCCTTCGGGTCGACCTGGACGCGGACGGCGCCGCCCTCCCGCCGGGCCGACCGGACGGCGAGGGAGGCGCGCAGCTGGGCGGCGAGCTCGCCGCCTTGGGCGAGGGGGACGCGCAGCACGGTGCGCACCTGGGGCTCGAGCGTGGCGCCGCGGCGCGGGTCGGCGTCGGGCTGCTCGACGGGCCCCAGGACGGTGTCGGGGCCCGCGAGCGCCACCCGGCCCACGACGGCGTCCACCGCGCCCCGGTCCCCGCTGACGGACGCGACACGGACCGCGGGCGGCAGCGCGAGCTCGCGACGCTCGGCGAGCTCCCGGTCGGCCAGGCCCCCGGGGTCGTAGCGCACGAGCGCCCCGGTCGGGGCGGGGGCGGCGTCGCCGACGAGGAGCACCTGTCCGCCGGCGCGGGACGGGTGCACGAGGGCCGCGGCCGCGAGCCAACGGTGCAGCGCCTCCGTCGCCGTGGCGAGGCCCGTGCCCGCGGTGGCCACGGCGGCGTCGAGCAGGAGAGCGACGGCGTACCCGCCGTCGGCGACGGGCTCGGCGCCGGGTGTCGCGACGACGAGGGCCGGTTCGGGACCGACCCGGTCGAGCACCCCGGCGGGCGCGGAGGACGCGGACACGCGCACGGGAGTGCCCGCGAACGCCCGGCCGAGCTCCTCGGCGGTGCGGTCCGACCCGACGCGGACGGCACGCAGGTGGGTGTCGCCGCACTCCTCGCAGCGCCAGCCGCCGGCGAGCCGGCCGCACCAGGAGCACTGGGGCGCGCTGCCGGTGCGGGTCATGCCGAGCGGGCCGTGGCAGGCGGCGCAGCGGGCGGCGGTCCGGCACCGCGCGCACGCGACGACGGGCAGGTAGCCGGTGCGCGGCACCTGGACGAGGACGGGCCCGCGGGTCAGCCCGTCGCGGGCGGCCCGCCAGGCGGCGGTCGGCAGCCGGGCGGCGGCTCCCGGCCCCTCGGCGGCGAGCTCGACGGACGTGAGGGCGCGCACACGGGGGGCGCGGGCGCGCAGCACGTCTCGGGGCGCGGCGATCTCGCGCGCCCACCCGGACGCCAGCAGGGCCTGCGCCTGCACGGTCCGGCCCGGCGACCCCAGCAGGTAGGCGGCGTCCTCCAGGTCGCTGCGCAGGGCGAGCACGTCTCGGGCGTGCGGGTAGGGGGCGTGCGGCTCCGCGAGCGTGTCCTCGCCGTCGCCCCACAGCACCACGAGACCGAGGTCCGGCACCGGGGCGAACATGGCGGCCCGCGTCCCGACGACGACGTCGGCCAGCCCGTGCCGGGCGCGCAGGAAGGCGCGGTAGCGCGGGGCGGGTCCGTCGTCGGCGAGGAGCCGCACGACGTCGTCGAGCCCGGCCTCGCCGAGGGCGGCCACGACGCGCTCGACGTCGCGGGCGTCGGGCGCCACGACGAGGACGCGCCGTCCGCCGGCCACGGCGGCACGGGCCGCCTGTGCGACGGCGGCCGCCCAGTGCGGTACGCGCGCCGGCCCGTCGCCCGCCGGGGGCGCGAGGCCGGGCAGCGGCGTCCACACGGCCCGCGGAGCGCCGCCGGCGAGCACGTGACGACAGAACGCCTCCCCGCCCAGGTAGGACTCCCATGCGGTCGTCGAGCCCGCTGAGACGAGCCGTAAGGGGCCGGGACGGTCCGCGCCCTCCCCGACGTCCTCCGGGGCGTCCTGGACGCCCTCCACGGGCTCCTGAGCGAGGGCCTGGGTGCTGTCGCCCTGGGTATCGGCCGGCTCGCCGCTCGACGCGACCCGCGCCGCCCCGTCCGGAGCCGTGGTCAGGGAGGCGAGCACCTCCTTCTCGACGCGGGCGTGCCGCGGCGGCACGGCGAGGCGCAGCACGTCGGCGAGCGTTCCCGCGTACCGGTCCGCGACGGCGCGGGCCAGCCGCAGCACCGGCTCCGACAGCACGGCGTCGGCCGAGACCACGCGCCTGAGGGGCACCAGCCGCCCGTCGTGGTCGGACGTCTCGCGACGCTCCACCACGTACCCCGCCACCTCCTGCGGCCCGAACCGGGCCCGCACCCGCACGCCCGGCCGGGCGTCGTCGGCCATCGGGGCGGGCACCAGGTAGTCGTACGGGCGGTCCAGGTGCGCGGGCTGCAGGTCGAGCACCACCCGGGCGACGGGGAGCTCGTCGGCGACGGGGGTGGCGCCCAGGGCGGCCTTGCCGCCCTTCCCGGGCTTGCGACGCCCCTTCGCGCCGGCGTCGCGCGGGGCCGGGACGTCGTCGAGCCCGAGCAGCGCGGGCTGCTCGGGCTCGGGGGTCTCAGTCACGAGGCCATCCCATCACGCCCCACGGACGCAGCCGAGCACGGTGACACCAGGCTCGACCGACGCCGCCGCCGGACGAGAGGAGCACGTGATGGCAAGGTGCCTTCGCACCACCCAGCCGCGACCGAAGGCCGGAACGGTGGGTCAGACCGCGGCCCGCAGCGCGTCGACGCGGTCGGTGCGCTCCCAGGTGAACCCGGGCAGGTCGCGGCCGAAGTGCCCGTAGGCGGCCGTCTGGGCGTACACGGGGCGCAGCAGGTCGAGGTCGCGGATGATCGCCGCCGGGCGCAGGTCGAAGACGCTCTCGATGGCCGCGGCGATCCGCTCGGTGGGCACCGTCTCCGTGCCGAACGTCTCGACGTACAGCCCTACCGGGTGCGCCTTGCCGATCGCGTACGCGACCTGCACCTCGCACCGGCGCGCGAGCCCCGCCGCGACGACGTTCTTCGCGACCCAGCGCATCGCGTACGCGGCGGACCGGTCGACCTTCGACGGGTCCTTGCCGGAGAACGCGCCGCCGCCGTGCCGCGCCATGCCGCCGTAGGTGTCGACGATGATCTTGCGGCCGGTGAGGCCGGCGTCGCCCTGCGGCCCGCCCACGACGAACTTGCCGGTCGGGTTGACGATGAGGCGTGCGTCCGCCGTCTCGACGCCGGTCTCCTGGGCCACCTGGGCCAGCACCGGCGCGATGACGACGTCCGCGACCTCGCGCTGCAGCTTCTCCTGCACGATGTCGGCGTCGTGCTGCGTGGACAGCACCACCGTGTCGATGCGCACCGGCCGGTCGCCGTCGTACGCGACCGTCACCTGCGTCTTGCCGTCGGGGCGCAGCCCGGGCAGCTCGCCCGAGCGCCGCACGGCCGACAGCCGCTCCGCGAGCCGGTGCGACGTCCAGATCGGCAGCGGCATCAGGGACGGCGTCTCGTCGGTGGCGTACCCGAACATCAGGCCCTGGTCGCCCGCGCCCTGCGCGTCGAGGGGGTCGCGGTCGAGGCCCGGTCCGGAGGCGTCGTCGCGCTCCTCGAGGCTCTTGTCGACGCCCTGCGCGATGTCGGGCGACTGCTGCCCGATCGACACGGAGACGCCGCAGGAGTCGCCGTCGAACCCGATCGCCGAGGACGTGTACCCGATGCGGCGGACCACCTCACGCACGATCTGCGGGATCTCGACGTACGCGTCTGTCGTGACCTCGCCCGCCACGTGCACCAGGCCCGTGGTCACCATCGTCTCCACCGCCACGCGCGAGCGCGGGTCCTGTGCGAGCAGCGCGTCGAGGATCGCGTCGGAGATCTGGTCGCAGACCTTGTCCGGGTGGCCCTCGGTCACGGACTCGGACGTGAAGAGGCGCAGCGCATCGGTCATGGCGGACAGCCTACGGGGAACAGGCCGCCCCATCGGGCCCTCGAGACGGGAAATGTCTCACATGCTGGGTGAATCTCAGATGCCGGGCAGCGTCTTCGTCACGGCGTCCCAGATGGCGTCCGCGACCTCGCGCTTCGACCCGGCGGCCTCGGTCACGACCTCGCCGCGGCCGTCGAGCACCGTGACGGCGTTGGTGGGGGCGCCGAAGCCGCGCCCGGCGCCCACGGCGTTCACCGCGAGCAGGTCCGCGCCCTTGCGCAGCGCCTTGCGGCGCCCGTGCTCGAGCACGGAGCCGTCCGCGTCGCCGGTCTCGGCCGCGAAGCCCACGACGAGCTGGCCGGGGCGCAGCCGGTCGTGCGCGAGCTCGGCGAGCACGTCCGGGTTCTCGACGAGCGTGAGGGGCGCGGGGCCCTCGCCCGGCACCTTCTTGATCTTGGCGTCCGGCACGTCGGCCGGGCGGAAGTCGGCCACCGCCGCCGCCATCACGACGACGTCGGCCTCCGACGCGCCCGCACGCACGGCGTCGCGCAGCTCGGCCGTGGTCTCCACGGGCACGACGACGACGCCGGCCGCGCGCGCGGCCCCGCACACGGCGTCGTCCAGGTTGGCGGCCACGAGCGTGACCGCGGCGCCGCGGGCGCGGGCGGCCTCGGCGAGCGCGGCGCCCTGGCGCCCGCTGGACCGGTTGCCGATGAAGCGCACCGGGTCGATCGGCTCGCGGGTGCCCCCCGCCGAGACGACCACCGTGCGACCGGACAGGTCGCCGGGAGGCCCGTCCCCGGGAGTCGAGGGGCCGGCGGACGCCGCGGCCGCGAGGGCTGCACGCGCGATCTCCTCCGGCTCGGGCAGGCGCCCCGGGCCCGTGTCCGCGCCGGTGAGACGGCCGCTCTCCGGCTCGATCACCGTGACGCCCCGCTCGCGCAGCGTCGCCACGTTGGCGCGGGTGGCGGGGTGCTCCCACATCTCGGTGTGCATGGCGGGGGCCATCACGACCGGGCAGCGGGCGGTGAGGAGGGTCGAGGTGAGGAGGTCGTCGGCCCGGCCGGTCGCCGCCCGGGCGAGCAGGTCCGCCGTCGCGGGCGCCACGACGACGAGGTCGGCGCCCTGTCCGAGCGCCACGTGGGGGACGTGCGCGACGTCCTCGAAGACCTCGTCCGTGACCGGCTCGCCGGACAGCGCCTCGAACGTCGGCGCGCCCACGAAGCGCAGGGCGGACGCGGTCGGGATCACCCGGACCGCGTGGCCGTCCTCGCGCAGGAGCCGCAGCAGCAGCACGGCCTTGTACGCGGCGATGCCGCCGCTGACGCCGAGCAGGATCCTCATCGCGCGCTACCTCGTCGCCGCAGGGGGACGCCGGTCGCCGACCGGCGCCGTGCCGTCAGAAGGTGATCTCGTCGCCGGGCTCGGCGACCGGCTCCGCGGCGGCCTCGGGCTTCTCCTCGACCGGGGTCGAGGTGAGCAGGCCCTCGTTGATCTCGCGCATGGCGATGGAGAGCGGCTTCTCCTGGTTGCGGGTCTCGACCAGCGGGCCCACGTTCTCGAGCAGGCCCTCGTTGAGCTGCGAGTAGTAGGCGTTGATCTGGCGGGCGCGCTGGGACGCGTACAGCACGAGGCCGTACTTCGAGTCGGTGCGCTCGAGCAGCTCGTCGATGGGCGGGTCGGTGATGCCGATGGGCTGGGCCACGGTTCCGGCCATGGGTCACACTCCAGACAAAGTTCGGTGACGGGTTCGCTGACAGCTGCGGTGACGCGATGTCAGGGGGTCAGCAGTCCATCCTACCTGCGCTCGGGCGCGGACCCCCAGCCGGTGCCCTCCAGGGCGACCCGGGGTGCGGCGGACGTCACACCCATCACCCGCGCGAGCCGGTCCGTGGCGTGGGTGACGTCGTCGTTGACGATCGTCACGTCGAACTCGGCCTCGGCGGCGAGCTCGGTCCGCGCCGTGGTCAGGCGTCGCTCACGCTCCTCCGCGTCCTCCGTGCCGCGCCCGACAAGGCGCCGCACGAGCTCGTCGAAGCTGGGCGGGGCGAGGAAGACGAACTGCGCGGCGAGCCCTCTCGCCGTGACCGCCTCGCGCACCTGCCGCGCGCCCTGCAGGTCGATCTCCAGCAGGGTGGGCACGCCGGCGGCGAGATGCTCCTCGACCGGCCCCCGGGGGGTGCCGTACCGGTGCCGACCGTGCACCACCGCCCACTCGAGCATCTCCCCGTCGGCGACCATCCGGTCGAACTCCTCGGGCGAGACGAACAGGTAGTGCACGCCGTGCACCTCGCCGGGGCGCGCCGGCCGGGTCGTCGCCGACACCGACAGCCACACCTGCGGGTAGCGGGCGCGCACGTCGGCCGAGACCGTGCCCTTGCCGACGGCCGTCGGCCCGGCCAGCACGGTCAGGCGCGCCGACGTCGCTCCCGCGTCCGCCGTGACAGGGGCCTGCTGCGGTGCCGGACTGCCGGCGGATCGTGCGGAAATGTCAGCCAAACCTCTCGATGAGCGCCGAAGCCTGGTGCGGCCCGAGGCCGCGGACCCGGCGGGTCTCGGCGATCCCGATCTCCTCCATGATCGCCCGGGCCTTCACCTTACCGACCCCCGGGAGCGACTCGAGCAGCGAGACGACCTTGAGCTTGCCCACGACGTCGTCCTTCTGCCCCTTCTCGATCACGTCCTTGAGGGAGCCCTGGGAGTACTTCAACCGGTTCTTGATCTCCGCGCGGACGCGCCGAGCCTCGGCCGCCTTCTCGAGGGCCGCAGCACGCTGTTCCGGGGTGAGAGGGGGGAGAGCCACGCAAGTCACCTACTCTGTCGGTCCGCCTGTGAGGGAACTGCTCCCTCGAAAGTAGCCACGACCTGCGGAGGCGGCAATCCGTAGCGCAGGACGGATCGCCGTCCGACCGGGAGGAAAGCGGCATTCGGGTCAGGACATCGTCGCAGGTCGCACGCCTGCACGGAAAAGGGCTCCCGCGGCTCGTGCGCCGAGGCCTACGGTCGGTGCATGCCGACGGACCCGAGCACGACCCCGGACGCCGTCGAGGACGGGTGGTTCCCCGAGAGCGTCGCCGCCTCCTACGACTCGTCGACCGACGACGAGTTCGACCCGGCGGTCGTCGGACGCACGGTCGATCTGCTCGCGGGCCTCGCGGGCGACGGCGCCGCCCTCGAGCTCGCCGTCGGCACCGGCCGCGTCGCGGCTCCCCTCGCGCGGCGCGGCGTGCCCGTGCACGGGATCGAGCTGTCCCGGGCGATGGCGGCGCGCGTCGCGGACAAGCCGGGCGGCGACCGGGTGACGGTGACGATCGGCGACATGACGACCGCCCGCGTGCCGGGCGAGTTCGCCGTCGCTTACCTCGTCTTCAACACCATCGGCAACGTCACGACGCAGGACGGCCAGGTCGACTGCTTCCGCACCGCGGCGGCGCACCTGCGCCCCGGCGGGCACTTCGTCGTCGAGGTCGGGGTGCCGCCCCTGCGCCGCATGCCGCCCGGGCAGGACACCGTGCCGTTCACGGTCGCGCCCGACGACGCCGGCGGCGGGTACGCGGGCTTCGACCGGTTCGACGTCGTCACCCAGCGCTTCACGTCGAACCACGTGACCGTCGGGCCGGACGGCTCGGGTCGGTTCCGGTGGCTGCCGTTCCGGTACGTCTGGCCGGCCGAGCTGGACCTCATGGCGCGGATCGCCGGGATGCGCCTGGTGCACCGCTGGGAGGACTGGGACCGCACGCCCTTCACCGCCGACAGCGAGCGGCACGTGTCCGTCTGGCAGGACTCCGGGTCCTGACGCCGCCACCTGACGCGGGGGCCACGGAGACGGCGACGGGCCCGCCCCCCGGGAGGGGCGGGCCCGTCGTGCGGACGGCCGGCGTCAGGGACGCAGCGCGGCCCGCACGTCCGCCCCCGCGGGGGCGGGGGCCGCGCGCCACCCCCCCGCATCTGG